>PWGS01000103.1 GCA_003554505.1 Desulfonatronospira sp.
AATAGGATGCTTTTTTCACGCACAAATCTTTACAAGGTTCTCTCAGGCAAAATCAATATTAAACACTTAAACAATTCACAATGGTTTTAACTTTACTCAAGATTTCACGGGAAGCCGTTCATCCTGTCTTTGATTCAGATGAGATGAGGTTCTGCTGGAAGGTGAACATGCAGCAGTCCCTGGACGGACATGGGGGGCTGGATCCTTTTCTGTCCAGGTCTTCATTTATTCTGGCCGACTATTTCGGCAGGATCGTCTGGGTGGCCACAAGAGATGCCACCTTCGGGCCGGTTTTCACGGAGATAGACTGCCGCAGAAGACCGCACAGATATCCTTGCAGGGGGCGGCTGGAGATAATCTATGTGGATCACCTCTGCAATGGACAGATTTACTGGCGCTGTTCCTCCTGCAGCGACAAGGGGATAATAGTCGGATGGGAGGGTTCATGCTGGGACATGATGGACAGAGTGCCTGTACATGCCCTTTCCAGGGCCGAGGAGAACCCCGGGCAGGACTTTTGATTCATTACTGAAGGCTTGTCTGCAGAATCAACTTTTCTTGGACGCATCCTGGAAAACTTACTCTTCCTGTTCTCTTTCAATATTTCTGTACTTTGCAATCAATGGTGCAAATCTGTTTTCCTTTATAGCTGATCTTGCCTTTTGAGCCAGCCTGATGAAAAAACGCAGATTGTGTATGGTATTGAGCCGCAAAGACAGGATTTCCCCGGCCATATAAAGATGCCGCAGGTAAGCCCTGGAGAAATTCATGCAGGAATAGCAGTCGCATTCCGGGTCCAGGGCTGCTTCATCGCTTCGATACCTGGCCTGCTTTATGTTTACTTTTCCAGACGATGTATACAGTGTTCCGTTGCGGGCATTTCTGGTGGGCAGGACACAATCGAACATGTCTATGCCGGCGTTGATGCCTTCCAGGATATCCAGAGGCTTTCCCACCCCCATGAGATATCTGGGTCTGTCCTCGGGCAACAGAGGGGCCGAGAAGTAAACAGTCTCCAGCATTTCCTGTTTGGTTTCCCCGACGCTCACGCCTCCTATGGCATATCCGTCCATGGGGATCTCGGTGATCCTGGCAGCGCTTTCCCTGCGCAGGTCCCTAAAAAAACCGCCCTGCACAATTGCAAACATCAGTTGTTCCCCGGTTCCACCGGGATAAAATTCCCGGCTTCTTCCGGCCCACTCGGTCGTCCTGTGCATGGATTTTCGGGGGTATTCCAGATCCGCTCCATAGGGAACACACTCGTCCAGGACCATCATTATGTCCGAGCCGATATTCCGCTGTATACTGATGACCTTTTCCGGAGTAAAAAAATGCCTGGAGCCGTCCAGGTGCGATTTGAACTCCACACCGTGGGAGGTTATTTTTCTAAGATCCGACAGGCTGAAAACCTGAAAACCGCCGGAATCCGTCAGTATGGGGCCTTTCCAGTTCATGAAGCGGTGCAGGCCGCCCATGTGAGCAAGGAGTTCATCTCCCGGGCGCAGATACAGGGGATAAGTATTGCCCAGGATGATCCCGGCTCCGATATCCTGCAGGTCCACTGGACACAGACTTTTTACGCTTCCCTGAGTGCCCACGGGCATGAAAGCAGGAGTGTGCACTTCCCCGTGAAGGGTCTGCAGGCATCCGCACCTGGCCTCTCCATCGGTATGTTCCAGCCTGAACCGGCCAATACTGTGCATTCAGCAAGCTCCGTTAAATGGAAATAAATTTCGGGCAGATATCATACAGCGGACATTCTCCGCACAAGGGTTTCCTGGCCCGGCAGATTTCCCGGCCCAGAAACACCAGCATGTGATTCAGATCCCCCCAGTCTTCCTGTTCGAATTGTGACATGAGATCCTTTTCAATCTTTTTAGGATCCTGTGACCGGGTTAACCCCAGGCGGTTGCATGTCCTTTTTACATGGGTATCCACGGCCACTCCGGCCTTGATGCCGTAGACGCCGTAGAGGACGATATTGGCGGTCTTGCGGGCAACCCCGGGCAGGCTCATGAGATCGTCCATGTCCGCAGGAACCCGGCCCTGGAATTTGCCGGTTATGATCTCGGCGGAGTCAATGATATTTCTGGATTTGGTACGGAAAAAGCCGGCCGGCCTGATTATCTGCTGTACCTGCTGCGGATCTGCTTTGGAAAGAGATTCTGCGTCCGGCCACCTGGAAAAAAGCTCGGGAGTGATTTTGTTCCCCTGGACATCGGTACACTGGGCGGACAGGATGGTGGCCACGAGAAGTTCCCAGGGAGTCCGCCATGTAAGGGCGGTTCCCGGGTCCGGGTAGCGCTTTCTGAGCCTTTTTATCACTTCCCGGGGCAATGGGGATCGGGTGGTTTTCACGGGGTCCGGTCCGGTTTTCAGCTTGCCCTGTCCACGATATACTGGGCCAGCATGTACAGAAACTCTTTGCTCGGACCCTGGTAATCATTGAGGCAGGCCTTTGCCTCGTCAGCTGCTGCCTGGGCCAGGTCCCGGCTCTTTTCCAGCCCCAGGAACCTGGGATATGTGGATTTGTTCACTGATTCGTCGCTTCCCACGGGTTTGCCCAGGGATATTTCGTCACCTGTCACATCCAGGATATCATCGACAATCTGGAAGGCCAGGCCGATGTTGCTGCCGAAACTGGAAGCATTCCGGGTATCCCTCCCCTTTTCAGGATCCGAACCGGCAAGTATTGCTCCGCTGCAGCATGCAGCCCTCAAGAGGGCCCCGGTCTTCATGGCGTGCATGCCTTTGAGATCCTGAAGCTCCATACTTTCCCGGCCTGTGGCGCGCATATCCATGCACTGCCCCCCTACCATGCCCGACGGTCCGGCTGCTTCGGCAACATGACCAACGGCAGCCAGAACATTTTTTGCCGGAAAAGGGGCTTTAAGCATCATGGTGAAAGCCTGGGTCAAAAGGCCGTCTCCGGCCAGTATGGCCAGGGCCTCTCCGAATTTTTTGTGGCTGGTGGGCTTGCCCCGCCTCAAGTCATCATTGTCCATTGCCGGGAGGTCATCGTGTACAAGGGAGTATGTATGGATCATTTCCAGACCGGATGCAAAGGGCAGGATATCTTTTGCGGATGCCCCGGTCATCTCCCCCCAGGCCAGGCAGAGTACAGGTCTGACTCTTTTCCCTCCGGCCATGAGACTGTATTCCATGGCTTCCTGCAGTTCACCGGGAACCCCTTCAAGCTGCAGGCAGCTTTCCAGATACTTTTCCACCTCGCTTGCCCTGGCAGCCAGTTCCTGCCTGAACTCCTTACTCATCATCCCCTCTTGGTGCTTGGACATCCTCGGCCAGAACAGTGATCTCGTGCCTTGCTTTTTCCAGTTGTTCCCGGCAGGCCCTGGTGATTTCCATACCCTCTTTGAAAAGCTGCACGCCTTTTTCCAGGGGCAGTTCCTTCTTCTCCAGCTCCTGCACGATTTTTTGCAGTCTCTGTACTTTCTTGTCGAAATCTCCCTGTTTAGCGGGCATATAAGTATCCTTTAATTAGTTTCCATCCGGAAACGGTTCTTTTTCCTTTTGGCGGCGTCAATCTGCACAATTATTCGTCACCGTATTAAGATACGCCTCCTCATAATTGCTTGATTTCCTTGCCAAAAGAAAAAATTTCTCGTTTCCGGAAAGAAAACCAATAGCTTCGACATCCGGAAAGAAAGACTTTCCGGATGGAAACTAATTATGGCTGCCGGGATGGAAACTATTTACGAAAATATTGTCAAGTTTTTTCTTCAGGGTTAACAACATGTTAAGATAATTTGGTTTTTTCTGACGCCATATTTTTCGTGACTATTTTTCAAACCCTGCACTTGGCAGTCATCCGGGACGAAACCAGAGTTTCGCAGCAGTACCGGACACTTATCTTTCAGCCTCCCCTTTTCCTGAAAGCCGGATCTGGACCACGGACTCTTTGCCTCTGTCTGCCAGGTTCAAAAGATCATTCATTTCCGGACGCACATAACTTCTGCCGTCAAGAAAAATCTCTTTGGCCTGAACATCCCGGTTTTTAAGCTTGACCCCGGTACTTCTGCGTGGGAGCAAAAAGCGTTCCTGGAGCTGCACCCTTATTCCCAGGGTGAGGGAATGTCTGAAGAAAGCATCCTGTACACTGCTTAGATTATCCGGTCTGCACATAACCTGCACCTGGCAGCCGGGCCGGTTCTTTTTCATTGTCCCGGGCAGGTGGATCACATCCAGGGCTCCGGCCTGCATCATGCTCTCCAGGAAAACGCCCAGTTCTTCCCCTGTAAGATGGTCAATATTGGTGGTAAGCAACCAGACCTTGTCCTGATCATAGCTTTCCTGGCTTTCTTCCGTCTCTGCCAGAAAGACCCGCAGTCCGTTAAAGCCCTCCTGCTTTTCACCGAATCCGGTTCCAGACTTTTTCAGGGTTCCCCGGAACCCGGAACTGTATTCCTGCACCAGTTGATCCAGAAGCAAGGCACCGGTAGGAGTAATGATTTCCCACTCATACCCGGACGGTTTTATTTTTTTGTCCTGAAGCAGCATGGCCGTAGCCGGAGCAGGCAGGGGAAGTTCACCGTGGGCGGGCTGAACTCTTCCCGTGAACCAGGGTACAGTTGAAGCGCTTACGCGCCGCACACCCAGCTGCTCCAGCCCAAAGAAGGCTCCGACAATATCCATGAGTGTATCCAGGGCCCCTACTTCGTGAAAATGCACCCGCTCAACGTCCATGCCGTGCACCAGAGCCTCCACCCGGGCCAGCCGCTCAAAGGCACGTATTGACCCGGTTTCAACCTCTTCTGAAACAGGCAGTCTGTTCAGCAAAGCATGAATTTCCCGGAGCAGTCTCAAGGGTTGGTCATGATCCCAGCTGAAATCCGCTTTTTTGCCCTGTATACCGTTCCTGGTCTCCGGGGAAAATTTCATCTTGACTCCCAGACCGAGGCTGTTAAACGCTTTTTCAAGAGGGATGAAGTCCACTCCCAGGTCTGAAAGGGCTGAGACAAACATATCGCCGCTGATCCCGTATTCCAGATCCAAGTACAGTAAAGACATGCAATCTCCGTGGGTTGAAATGACCAACGATACGCTACACTCGCGCTGCGGGCGGGCCCAGCCCTGGAAGGACCGCTGTATGAAAAACATTATACATTATAACTGTCGCCCGGCCACTGAATAAAAAATGCTCAAGGCACAAAAAAGAGTTCAAGACGCCCTCCTGGGAGGGGTGCTGGCTGGACTGGCTCATCACTGGCAAATCAGCAAGTCCTTGTTGCGTATTGTATTTTTCCTGGCGTTTGTTTTGTTGAATTTCATACCCTTTATGGGCTGGTCGGCATCCATGGCTCCGGTACTTCTGTATGTTCTGTTGTGGCTGGCAATGCCTGAGCCCTCCGGTAAGCTTACAGAAAAGGAACTGGAAAACAAGGCCGCCAGAACCAAGACCTTTTACAATTACCCCATGCTGGGCGTCGTGCTCAACCTGGTCCCCTTTTTGTTTTTGGCCCTTTTTAACCCGGATCAACT
This sequence comes from Desulfonatronospira sp., assembly GCA_003554505.1. Taxonomy (GTDB): domain Bacteria; phylum Desulfobacterota; class Desulfovibrionia; order Desulfovibrionales; family Desulfonatronovibrionaceae; genus Desulfonatronospira. Next base: position 5,500 of record PWGS01000103.1, read on the forward strand.
GTACATGCTTCTTCTGACCGTTCCCGCATTTGTTCTTCTCCTGCCCGCAACCCTCTTTATCATAACCGGGATAATTAAGGCAGCATAGCCATCCTTGTGTGCCGGCGTGCCTGATCAACAGGTGAACGGTAAAATTTTTGCGTTGAAAGGCATCCCTTGCACTGACTTCACTGCCGTTCTTTTCAGACATCCTTATATACTTTTTGTGTCCGTTTACCTAAAACTGGATGCATCACAAAAAATCTCTTAATATTCTGATATACAAAAGATGCCCTGGCAGCAATACTGCCTTTCTTTGCCTTTAAATTATTACTCAAACTTTACGGTGTTTTTCTCCAGCCTTCCTGCCTTTATGGCACGCATGGAGCTTTCCAACAACTCTGTTGAAGAGGACAAGAATGTTTGGACAGAAAAAAGAAGGCCTGCAGGCCCATGACCCGGATATGGTGGTGGACTTTCTACAGGGCATACTCCCCTTTAAAGAACTGGATCACAATACCCTGGTAAATCTGGCCAAGAGCGCTAATGTGGATTTTTATCCCAAAGGCACCAGAGTGCTCACCCAGGACGTGTCTGAAGTCAACTATGTTTACTTGATTCAGAAAGGCGGTGTCAAAATCTACCTCCAGGACCAGGCCGGGGACACGAGTCTCAAGGACTACCGAGGGGAAGGCTCTGTTTTCGGCGCCCTGGCCGTGATCCGGGGAGCCAGGGCCAGCATGACTGTAGAGGCTGTGGAGGATACTTTCTGCTTTTTATTCCCCAAAAAATCTTTCCTGGAACTTCTGCAGACATATCCTGGATTTGCCCAGCATTATCTCAAGGTTTTCTCCAGGGACTATGTCCAGAAGTCACTGGATGAACTGCGCAAGGAAAGACTTACCCCCAAGACTGAAGGATCCCTTTACCTGTTTACGGTAAAGGTCAATGACATTATCCGCAAAAAGCCGGAAATAATCACCCCTGTCCAGAGCGTGCAGCAGGCGTCTCAGCGTATGTCGGATCTGAACATAGGGTCTTTGCTTATCCGGGATGAATACGGGAAGATCTCCGGGATCATCACGGACAAGGATATACGCTCCAAGGTAGTGGCCCGGCGGATGCCCTACTCCACAGAAGTGGAAAAGGTTATGAGTTCGCCGGTCAAGACCATACCGGCGCAGAGGGTCTGTTTCGATGCCCTCCTGGACATGATGAGCAACAGAATTCATCACCTGGCGGTTCAGGACGGAGACAGGATCATCGGAGTAATTACAAGTCACGACATCCTGGTACTGCAGGGCGAATCCCCTGTTTATCTTTTCAAGGAGATAATGCACCAGAACAGGATCGAAAGACTTTACGAGCTTTCCCTGAAAGTTCCCCTGGTAGTGCGCCCCCTCATTGAAGAAGGGGCCAAGGCCAATAATATAACCAGGATGATCACCATACTCAACGATCTTATTCTGGCAAGACTTCTGACACTGCTCCAGGAGCAGCTGGGCCCGCCTCCGGTGCCTTTCTGCTGGCTGCTCATGGGCAGTGAAGGGCGAAAGGAGCAGACTTTCCGCACGGATCAGGATAATGCCCTGGTCTATCAGGACCCCGAAGATGAAGAGCAGAAAAAGAAGGCGGAAACATATTTTGAAAAATTCGGACAGGAAGCCATAAACCACCTGGTCAAATGCGGCTATCCCCTGTGCCAGGGAGGAAATATGGCTTCCAACCCCAAATGGCGGCAACCCCTGTCCGTATGGAAAAAATATTTCACCAGGTGGGTAAACAGACCCGAGCCCGAAGAGGGCCTGAATTCAACCATATTTTTTGATTTTCGCCCTGCATACGGCGATATGGAGCTGGGCCAGCAGCTCAAGGATGAGCTGCAGAGTCTGGTAAAAGGAAAGGATATGTTTCTGCGGTATCTGGCCCAGGACTGTTTTCGAACCAAGCCCCCCTTAAGTTTTTTCAAAAACTTCATTGTGGACCGGGATGGAGAGCATAAAAACCGTCTGGACCTCAAGGCCAGAGGGCTTGTCCCCTTCTGGGACTTTGCCCGGGTCATGGCTTTGAAGCACGGCATAATGGAAACCAATACCCTGGAAAGGCTGGAGATTCTGGACCGGGAAGGACACATGCCCCACAACCTGTTTGTGCGGGCCAGGGAATCCTATGAATTTCAGATGCAGCTTAGATTCGTCAACCAGCTAAAGCTCATGGAAGCCGGAGAACAGCCGCACAATTATATTGATCCAGCAGAGCTGAGCGACCTGGAAAAACAGACCCTGAAAGGGGCTTTTTCAGTCATCAGCAACCTGCAAAGCTTCCTCAAGGAAACTTTCAAGCTGAACATGGGTTGATTGATCCCGGTGACCGTATGGCCTGGGGACCCTCCAACTGCTTAAAACGGTGGTAATAAGCGAGGTAATACATGACTGCACTGAGCGCATTTACTTTAAATATCTTATCAGGATTCGCCTGGCCTTTCACCAGGGACGACAGCGAGCCCGCCCATCCTCTGCTGGCCCGGAGCAAAGAATATTTTGCTGCCCTGGACCACGACAGGCCTCTGGACGAATACGATTTTGTTGTCCTGGACACTGAACTTACCGGCTTAAATGTCAAAAAAGACGAGATTGTCACCATCGGCGCCCTGCAGGTAAGCGAGATGCGCATAGACATGGAAAAGAGTTTCTACTTCTGTGCCTGTCCCACCAGGGATGTCCCCAAGCAAAGTATCGTTATACACGGCATAACTCCTTCAGAGGCCCAGAAGGCCCCTCCCCTCAGGGAGGCCCTGCAGGGACTGCTGGATTTCTGCGGAAACGCCATAATTGTCGGTCACAACATCAATCTGGATATGAGCGTCATCAACCGGGAGCTGAAAAAAGAATTCGGGGGCGAATTGCATAATCCCTGCATTGATACCATGCGCCTGGCAAGAGTATACCGTGAAGGACACTGGATGGGTGCCTATGAATGCTACGAAGAATACTCCTATAACCTGAGAAAATTGAGCCGTGAATTCGGACTGCCTCTTTTTACAGAGCACAATGCCTTTACCGATGCCCTGCAGACCGCCTACCTTTTTATCTACCTCGTACACAAGATGCAGGAGACCTCCACCTGGACCCTGAAGGACCTGTGCAGGGCAGGCTGTATCAGGCGGGGTTTTTTTCAGAGCCGGGAGAGCAAAACAATCCACTGCCCAGGAAATGCGGGAAATACGGTCTCCTTTCTCTGCTCTTCCCGGTTGTCATTTTTCTATGAATCTGGATGGATTCAGATAAGTAATATCCAAAAAGGAGGTTAAGGAAAATGGAAATCGACACAACTTGGGTCTGGGTTTTTCTTGCCCTGTACATCATTTACTGTTTTTCCTGGGGACTGCGGGGGTTTTTCACTGAAAAAACCTCCTACGGCTATTCCATAGGCGGACGACAGATCCCCATGATCGCCTTTCTCATGGCCGCAACCGCTGCATCATTCAGCGGCTGGACCACCATCGGCCATCCGGGGCTCATCTGGCAGTACGGGCTTGCTTACGGCTTTGTATCCTTTTACGCCCTGACCATACCCTTGACAGGATCCTTTTTCGCCAAGAGGGCCTGGCTCATGGGCAAGAGATACGGCTTCGTCACTCCCGGGGACATGTACTCCTACTATTACAACCGGGAGGGAGTGCGCTGGCTGGCAGTGCTCACCGCCATTCTTTTCGGCATTTTCTATGCTGCCATTCAGCTCATGGCCGCAGGCGCCCTCTTTCACTGGGGGACCGGCTTTCCCCTCTCCTGGGGAGCCATTCTCATGGCCTTTATCGTCTGGTTCTATGTGGTTACCGGAGGTCTGAGGGCAAGTACCTGGGTGGGTGTGGTCCAGTTCATCCTGCTCATGGTGGCCATGGTAACCATTGGTGCCTATGTCCTGGCCCACTTCGGCGGCTGGAGCAATATGAGCCAGGAAATAAACAACATGCCGGACAGGTTCCTGGAAATACCCAGTGTCATAGAGTTTACCGTGGGTCAGGAGAAATGGACGGCCATGATGATCCTTACCTCCCTCTTCGCCCTCATGGGCATTCAGGCCTCCCCGGCCTTTACCATGTGGCAGTTCGCCAACAAGAATCCCAGGCCGTTCGCCTGGCAGCAGGTTTTCATGTCCGCATTTCTGGTGGGATTCGCCATGTTTTTCTTCACTGCCTTTCAGGGACTGGGAGGTCAGATTCTGGATATGCAGGGCCTCATTGACCCGGCCAGGGATTCAGACGTTGTGCCTATGCTCATGGCCAAATTTCTGCCGCCCTTTGTGCTGGGCATCTGCTTCATCGGACTCATCGCGGCCATGCATTCCACGGCAGCGCCATACATAGGCACTGCCGGATCCATGCTGCTGCGCGATGTCTGGTGGCTGAAAATAAGAAACAAACAGGGCGGCCATGCCGAGCAGATCTGGATGAACCGCCTGTTTGTGACCATATTGACCATCCTGGCCCTGGTGATTGGGCTCACCTCCCAGGCGGCCCTGGTTATCCTGGGGGCCCTGGCCACTTCCCTGGGCTTTATCATGTACATTCCCCTGCTGGGCACCCTGTGGGGATTCCGCTGGCCTTCCATAGGCACGGTACTGGGCATCATTGCCGGACTTATCGCGGTATTCATGACCTATTACGTCTTCCCCAATCCCCTGACCATTCACTGCGCCGCCTGGGGCATAGGAACCGGACTGCTGGTGGCCTACCTGAGCAGGCTTTTGGGCAGGACCGCCAATCAGGCCACCCTGGACAGGCAGAAGGAAGTTCGCTCCTGGCTGGACAACATTGAAGCGCCAAGCCCCAGTGGGCGGACCTGGCGCAATTCCATGAAATTTATCGTGCCGCTGTGGTTTCTGCTTGCAGCCGGTCCCCTGGCCATGATGGGCAACTGGGGACTTTTCTCCTTTGCCGGTTTTCCTTCGGCCTGGTCCTGGCAGATAGCCTGGTGGATCGTGGGGATTATCATGATGTGGGCTCTGTGCTTCAAGGCGGAAATGGCCACCATTACCAATGACCAGATCCGGCGGGCGGAAACGGAATCAAACATAGTGGTCCAGGAAGTGACCTGATAACCTCGGCTGGAGCAGAAAGACCGTCCCTGGGTTCCACTTTCCGGGATCCAGGGATGGTTTGATAATCATAAACACCAAGGAGAAATAACAATGAAATCCGAAGATATCTGGTTGATCGCGGTGCTGGTATTTATTCTTGTGTGGCTGGTGCTTCTGGGCACGGGCGCCCTGGGATGAAACCGGCGGGATCATGCAGGCGGCGGATGATTCAATTTTCCTCTGCCGCCTGCTCCAGGGCACTTATACGTTCCATCAAAGTGGGATGTGAATAGTAAAAACCGCTGTATAAAGGATGCGGGGTGAGGTTGGCCAGGTTTTCCGTGCCAAGCCTGGTCAGTGCCCTGATCATGGGCTGCACTTCTCCCAGTTGCTTTGCAGCAAAACTGTCAGACTGGTATTCGTGTTTCCTTGAAAGAGCACCCAATAAAGGGCTGAGCCAGAAAGTAACCCCCCCGGCCAGAAGGGCAAAAAGCACAAGTGCAGGGGCCGGACCGGCATGTTCCGGCTGAAAACCGAAGGCCTGGATAAAGGCCGGGGGTTCAAGGAGCCAGGCAGCCAAAGCAAAACCGGTCAGGAGCATGATCGCGGACAGGGCCAGCATCCTGGGCACATGCCCTTTTTTGTAATGACCGATCTCGTGGGCCAGCACTGCCTCGAGCTCCCGGGGTTCAAGGTGCTCAATCAGTGTGTCAAAAAGTACGATGCGCCTGAATCTGCCGAACCCGGTAAAAAAGGCGTTGGAATGACCGGAGCGTTTACTTCCGTCCATGACCTGAATGGTTCTGGCCTTGAACCCTGCCCTGTCGGCCAGGTTCATGAGCCTTTGGCGCAGCCCGGGATCAGGCAGCGGGGTCAGCTTGTTGAACAGAGGCAGGATTAGCATGGGGTAAAGGACCATCATCACCAGCTGAAAAAGAAATACCAGGGCGAAGGCCCATATCCACCACAGGCTGCCGGCCCAGATTATCAGCCAGATAATCAGGCTTAACAGGGGCACGGCGATAACCACAGCGATGATCAGACCCTTGATCTGGTCCGAAATCCATAGCCTCATGGTGCTTTTGTTGAAGCCAAAGCGCTCTTCCAGCCTGAAGCTGGAATAAAAATCCAGGGGAAGGTTGGCCAGGAAGAAAACAAGGTATATGGCTGCCAGAAAAAGGCTTTCCCGCAGGACATATATCTGGATGCCGGAATCAAAAAAATTGTGGTAAAGCCAGGGAAGAATCCCGGAAAAAAGAATCCCTGCCAGCAAGACCGTGCCATACCATATGCTCAAGAGTTCAAACCTGTTCTTGGCCAGGGTGTAATCCACCGACCGCTCATAAGTGTTCTGGTCCATTATCCTGAACACCGTATCCGGAGGCCGGAGCCTCAGACTCAGAACCCGGGAACGGTTCAATACTGCCAGCACGGTCTGCCAGCAGGCCCTGGCCGCCAGCAAGGCTGCTGCAGCAATCATTATCAGTATTTCCAGATCTGATATCATATCGCTTCCATTGTTTTTATAACCCCTTAACTCTCCAATCCCTTATACATAAAGCTTTTCAGGCCCGCAACAGCCACAGGGCGGCCAGGGCCAGACCCAGGCCCAGCAGACGGGAAGCATCCAGGCGTTCTTTGAAAAATATAACCGCCAGCAGTACCGGCACCAGAAAATGCATGCCGTTGACCACAGCTACAATGGAAAGAGGCCCCAAAGCCAGGGCCTTTAAAAAAAGATAAAAACCGGCCAGATTGAGCAGGCCCATGACAAGTCCGATTCCAAGGGCCAGCCTGCCCTGTCCCTGATCCTGTGTGCCGGCGAACATCCTCGGGGACAGGGCAAGAGTGAACAGGGGGGAAAAAATATAGGACAGAGCTATGAAAGCCCATATATCGGTATGATCTGCTGCAAATTTACAGGTGATGGCGGACAGGCCTCCGGCCAGCATGGCCAGAAAGACCAGCAAAAGCCCTCTTCCCCGTAGCCCACCCTGAAAATCACTGCTTCTATCCCGCCCCAGGATCCACACAGTGGCCAGTGAAAACAACAGCCCAAGCACCTGCTGCAGGGCCAGGCTCTCCTGCAGGAAAAACACTGCGAAAAGGACCACCAGGACAATGTTCATGCGGATCAAGGGATAGGCCACAGCTGCGGGAACATGTTTCAAAGCCTGGATATGGCACAGGGTGGCGCTGGCAAAGGTCAGGCTGTTGGCCAGGGAGATGAATATAAGAAATCCCGGAGCACTGATCTCCGGCTGTCTGGTTAAAGTTACAGCACCGGCCAGAACGGCCACAGTAGCCATAAACACGAATGTCGTCCTGAACGTACTGCAGTTCCTGGCAGCAGCCACTTTATACAAAAAGCGCTGTCCGCCCAGGAGTACAAGAGCTGACAGGGAGTAGGCATACCAGAGTTCCATAACAGTTTATCTTTATAATTAGTTTCCATCCGGAAATTTCTTATTTCCGGATGCTGAAACTGATGGTTTTCTTTCCGGAAACGAGGAGTTTTTTCTTTTGGCAAGGAAATCAAGTAATTATGAGGAGGCGTATCTTAATACGGTGACGAATAATTGTGCAGATTGACGCCGCCAAAAGGAAAAA
>PWGS01000068.1 GCA_003554505.1 Desulfonatronospira sp.
GCCCTGGGATTCGACCTGAACCGCCTGCACCTGCTCCTGGCGGTCATGGAAAAGAAACTGCAGCGCAGTCTGGCCCAGTCGGACATCTACACCAAGATAGGAGGCGGACTTAAACTCGTGGACCCCGGCCTTGACCTGGGCCTGGTGGCTGCGGTGCTCTCTTCATTTCACAACCAGAGCCTGCCGGAAAGGGCTGTTTTCTGGGGGGAGGTGGACCTAAACGGCCAGATCAGGCCGGTACTGGGGCATGATATTCGCCTCAAACAGGCCTTCAGACTGGGTTACAAACCCGTCTTCTGCCCCAGAAGCCCGGAGTCGGACACCGGCATCTCCACCATCATGGAGCTTCAGGAACTGCTCTTTGGCTCAAATAATCCCGGATCCTGAAGAATTTCAGCCGCCTGGTTTCTGCAGGCCGCTGCAAAGTCCTCGGGATAATGACCGCAGATGAACCGGTGCTGGGCCTCACTGAAGGATCCTGGCGACCAGGGCAGCTTGGGCAGAAAACAGTACATGAGTCGCTGCAGGCCGGGACTGGTGAATCTGCCGGAATATTCTATACTCGTAACCATCCTGGCTCCCAGGCCTTCCAGTATCTGCAGGGCCAGCAGCATGGCCCGGTCCAGAGACCGCCTGCACTCGTCATCCGCCTCCAGGATGCTTCCCACCTGCTCTTTGGGCAAAAGCTGCAGCTCCCACTGGGAAACCTGGGCCTTGGGAACAAAGAGCAGGACGTGTCCGTCCTCGTGCACAACAAGGCTTTCCTCGCCTTTGCCTCCGTCCAGGCGGGTATTGTTTCGCAGACAACGGATATAGTCACGGAAAAAATCCTGTCCGGTTTCTTCCAGGTACTCCTTTAGGGTCTCCGCGATCATATCCCCGGCACTGAATCCCTGAAACTCTTCTCCTGTCAAACGACCCTGCTCTGCCTGCGGCACACGCTGCGGCACCACGGCATGCTGCTGATGAACCTGCTGGTGAGAGCCGTGCAGCCTGTACCTGGTGGGTGCAAAATCAAAACCGAAATTCCAGCCCCACAGAGTGCTGGTAAAAGATACCTGTTCCGGCTTTTTTTCAATCTCTGCAAGGACGGCCTGCCTTAGCTGTTCCATCTCCTGGGGGGACATGGCCCCTGCTGCCGGTTTCAGGCCCAGCTCCCGGGCCAGGCGTACGTAGGTTCTTTGATAATAAAGGTGCCTGAGCCCCTGCATATCCTTTAAAGAGAGGTCTGCGGCCCGGTAGCGCACCTCCTGGTGGCTCATGTTGGAGGCATAGTGTCCCCAGGGTATGTAACTGTTGCGGCGCAGATACTCAAAAACCCGCGTTCCCTGCTCCCCTTCCGGCACATCGCCGACGATTTCGCTTGAGCCCTGGGCCCCTGGGCGAAGGAGCATGATCTCTTTGTACACATCCGGAAGGAAAGGATTGTTGCCTACGGCCTCGAACAGATCGCAGTCGTGTATCACCGGTACCCGGCAACCGTCCTTCCGGCGGGAGTATGCAAGCCCGCTTGGTTCTTCTCTTGAGCTGTCTTTTATAAAATCACAGGACAAATGGGCCAGCCGGACAAGGTCCTGCGGATCAGTGGAAGTGGTGGCCAGGGCCAGAAGCAGGGAAGCTGGCATTTCTTTGAAAAGCTCTTCAGTGGCTTCGACGGATACATTTTCTCTGCCGGCCCAGGAGGAGAGGGTTTTTACAAGGGATACTCCACCTGGAGGTGAAATCCTGATGGATAAAGGATCCCCGGCCCTGGAAGCAGCCCAGCCGGAATCGATAAATGTGCTACCCCGGAAACCGAAGGCATTGGGTATTTCGTAAATGGTGGAAGCTGCTTCAACCTCAAGATCTCCTGCCGGGAAATTGGCCTGGTTATGGACCCTGGTTCCATCCGGCAGCCTTCCCAGGCAAAAATGATGATCCCTTTGTCTCAGATTATGCACCCGGTAAGAGGGGTGGTGCACCCCATAGCGAAACTTCCCTTCCGGAGTCACGCAGGTTCGCATTTGCATTGGCCTCCTTCCTGAAGATGTCCTTGAGATCCCCAGAAAACGTGTCCGCAAGGACAAAAAAATCTGCCCCGCGCCCGGGACACCATGCGCGGGGCAGATTGTATCTTAAAACAGCAGATTGAAAATATCAATCACCCTTTCCCAGTCCTGGGGTTTGGGGTTTTTCAGTTCCGGGTTCACGGCCTTGAACGACTTGGCCAGAGCTACTGTGATGGCCCCTGTCAGTTCAGGCAGTGCGTCTTCAACCTCCCGGCTGTATTCCAGCTTCAAAGGCGGCAGTGTAGCCAGTTGTTGCAGGATGGGCTCCAGGTTCAGATTTTCATCGTAACTTCGAACTTCCCTCAAATGTTCCTGGAATCCCTTGGTGATAGGCAGGTCATACAGCTGGATAATGTCTCTGTCATTGGCCTTTGCTGCAACCTCGCCCATCTGCAGAAAATCGTGCATTTTCTGATTAACCAGTTCATACAGTCTTTTTATATCGCTTTTGTCCACGTCCAGTCCGGCTGCATTTTTAAACAACGCCTCGAACTTCTTTCCGCCAAATACCTGTGTCATATTCAGCCTCCTCTTATCTTTTTTTTCCGAAAGCTACCGCTGGTCTACACAACAAATAAGCAGGCAACAAAGTCTGTCAAATCAAGGCGTTATCAGTCAAAAACAGCCCGGACCTGGAGCGCTTTCAATCCCCGGCCCTGAATATTCCCCCATGCAGTCTGCTTAAGTCGCCTTTGAGCAGTTTTATCAGGCCGGCAGCAGACTGCTCCGGAGTCAAAAGCTCTCCTCTATCCTTCCACGGCCTGAACACCCGGTGCAGGTGACCGGCTGCTCCTCCCTGAGCCTGCCTGGCCTGATCCTGCATTCTTGTATCAACAATGCCGGGGCGGAACACAAAGCAGGTAAGACTGTCTGTTTCAGCGGCAAGCTGCC
>PWGS01000249.1 GCA_003554505.1 Desulfonatronospira sp.
CCTCCCCGTTCATCTGTACCACCAAAATACCATTAAAACAATTGAAAATCAATAAAATCAGTCGCCTAAATGTGCGGGGCGGCAACGTCCAGAATCAGCTGCACAAAAAGTCGTAGAGACTTTTCAAATTAGCACAAAACTTCTCCGGCTTTTTGTGTCAGCCTGAATTCTGTTGTTCGCTGTCAAGCGATAAATTATGCTCATGGAGCCTGTTTTTCGGAAATGGCTTTACCTTTTTCCATTCCTGCGATTCATTTTCAGCCTGCCAGAGGTCAAAATTTTTCTGCAAATTAAGCCAAAAATCTGGAGGGGTATCAAACGCACGTGACAAGCGCAAAGCCATGTCAGGGGTGATAGTTCCTCTTTCATTTATGATTTTAGATAATGTTTTTCTTGAAACCCCGAGCGTTGCAGCCATATCCTTAATTGTAATGGATAGAGGCAGCAGATAGTCTTCTTTTATAATATTGCCCGGATGTGTTGGACGTCTAGTCACCTTTCGCATTGATACACCCCCTAATGATAATCATCGTAATCAACAACATATGCATCACCATCAATAAATTGAAAAAATATTCGCCAATTGCCGGATACTTTCACTGCATAAAATCCCTTTTTATCTCCGCTTAATTGGTGAAGGAAGGAGCCGGGGTAATTCATGTCCTTGATCTCACTTGCGGCATTGAGACGATCAAGGATCCTTTCAAGCCGGTTTGCGTGTTCAGGCTTTATTCCTCTTTTGCGCCCTGTGCAAAAAAAGTCCTCCAGTCCTTTATGTTTAAAGGATTTTATCATGACGCCTTTAGTGTAACCTTAGGGGTTACGCTTGTCAATATAATATTTGTAGCGAACGAAGAACTCACTTGACGCAAACGCGCCAGCGTTTTGCGGTCAAGTGCAGTGACGGGTTGGCCGGCATCATGCAGCAATTATTTACCGAACGAATTTAATGATATTGCCACTGAAGAAAACTCACGCAGCAGTTGCTTATCAACAGTCACTAAAGGGACTTTCAGGTCATTTGCCGTAGCGATAAATTCACAATCATAAGCAGAACAATTGCTTGTTGAGGTAAGCCTTAAAACTTCATATGATGGAACTTCATATTCTCGTCCCTTCAGTAATTTCAGGGCACTATTCATTATCTGCTGAGCCTGTTCCAACTTTAAGATGTTTTTTCGCATATAAAGAGTAAGGACATTGCGGAATTCGCTGCGCCATAAAATCGGTGCCGCCCACTCATTGTCCTTTTGTAGGGCTCGTTCCGCTAAAACCGATTGCTCGCTCGATAGGAGGAGATAGCCAATAACATTTGTATCAACTACAATCACAGCCGACCTTCTGATTTTGCCTGGTTAAATTCCTCATGGGTGATCGGATGTCCGGCTGTCAATCGGCGGAGCTGGCGAGCATCCTCAAGCACCTCGTCAAGATTGATTCGGCGGCTTATAACAGTATTTTCAATGCACATGATAATCTCGCTATTTATGGAACGCCGATTTATTTTTGCGGCGGACTTAAGCCGCTCGTAAAGCTCGTCAGGTATATTCTTTACCGTAACAGTTGCCATATTAGCACCTCCAAACGATTTTAATGTGAAACCATTATGAAACCAAAAAGGAGCTTTGTCAAGTGCAAAACCTTATTTTTGACGGCCATGATCAGACGCCCAAGGGGGCGTAATATAAAGGGCCTCTTCGGCACGAATATACGTTTTACGAATACCGTTCGGTTTTCATATGGCCCGATGCGGCAGCGACCCATTCAACCAAGACCTTGACGAAAAATCCTGGTTTTCGTTCGGCACTGAATAGTGGAGTGACGGTACGGAGCCATTCACTCCGGCAGGGCGATGAGGTCCATCAGTTCGTCCCGGGTGAATGTTTTTAGTGTGTTCGGGTCGTCGTCTTTGATCACGTCGCCCATCAGGTTTTTCTTTCGGTCGATGATGGCGGCGATCTTCTCTTCCAATGTGCCTTCGGTAACCAGTTTGAACACCTGGACGCCCCGGGTCTGCCCGATGCGGTGCACCCGGTCCGTGGCCTGGTCCTCCTTGGCCGCGTTCCACCACCGGTCGTAGTGAATCACCACGGAGCCGCCGGTAAGATCAATGCCGCTGCCGCCCGCCTTGAGACTTCCCACAAAGACCCGGCATGTTGGTTCGGTGTTGAAGCGGTCGATCTCGTTGCCGCGGTTGCGCGTGCCGCCGGTGATCGAGGCGGTTTTGATCCCCTTTTGCTTGAAATGCTTGAGGATCATATCGACCATGGGAATAAACTGGGTGAACACAACGATTTTTTCGCCGTTTTCAAGGCAGGTATCGGCCAGTTCCGTAAACAGTTCCCATTTGCCCGAATCCAGTGCGGCCGGTTCAATCCCGGGGACCCCCGCAAGGTCCGCCTGTTTTTTCGCAATGCTGGCCGGGTGATTGCAGATCTGCTTCAAAAGGGTAAGAAGCGAGAATATATGGATATAGGGAATATCGTTGTCTGTATGCTGAAGCTGCGCCAGCAGCTTGCGGCCGCGGCCGTCCACCGCGTCCCGGTAGAGCTTCACCTGGGCATCGCTCAGGCGGCAGTACCGGATATCCTCGATTTTTCCGGGCAGTTCATCCAGAACAGCGGCCTTGGTCCGTCTCAAAACAAACGGTTGAACCAGGCGGCGCAGTTCCGCCACCGCCCCCTTGTGGCCGTTTTCATACCGCTGCCGGAACGTGTCATCATTGCCCAGGTAGCCGGGGAGCACCAAGTCCATCAGGGCTTTCAGGTCGGTCAGGCGGTTTTCGACCGGTGTTCCCGTCACCGCAAGCTTTATATCCGCAGGAAGATTCGCTGCGGCCTGGCTGGATTTGGCGGATGGATTCTTGATGTGATGCGCCTCGTCAAAAGCGGCCACGCTGAAACGGATCCGCGAAAGG
>PWGS01000175.1 GCA_003554505.1 Desulfonatronospira sp.
AACTGGGAGATGCTGGTGTCCTGGAATTCATCCATGAGCAGGTGCTGGATGCGGTTGTCCAGGACCAGGGCCAGGTCTGTGGGGTCCTCATCCGGGCCCAGGGCCTGCCTGGCCCGGGTGGTGATCTCGGAGAAGTCCACACTGCCCTGTTCCTGAAACTCCAGGTGCAGGTAAGCCGCTGCCAGACGCAGCACGTCAAACAGGGCTTTCAGGGTCTGCCACTGGGAGTCTGAATATGTGGTCCCGGGCAGAAGGCGCCCCTCCTGCAGCCGCATTTCCAGTCCGGGAATAGAGGACAGGGTCTGCATGCAGGCCTTGAACCGGGCCTTCATTTCTTCCAGCCCGGCCTTGAGTTCAGGGTCCCGGGTGCCGGAAGGGGCGGGAAAACCCAGGCTCTTGTCCGCAGTGCGGCGGATTGTTCCCCCTTTGGTCAGGCAGAACCGGGCCAGGTCCAGCCAGGCAGGGTGGTCACTGCAAGCGCAGCCTGGAAGGGAGTCAAGGCCGGCCAGCCGGTCCAGAACAGCCTTGTGGTCCGGATCCTGAATGTTGGAGGCTGCAAACCCGGCCAGGCGCGAAATCCTGGGGATTTCTTCCCCGGGCATGAGCCGGCTTACTTCCCGGAGTTCTGCCTGCACCGCCCGGGCCAGGGCCTGTTCCAGGTATTGTCGTTGCAGCCGGCTGTTGCCTGGGTCGGCCAGGTGCCGAAGCCATCTCTCCCTCTGGGGAAGCATACCGGCAATGAGTCGGCAGGTCTTTTCGTGGTCGTTATCCAGATGGCGAAGCAGGGTGCGGATGGATTCCCTCCACTGCCGCGCCTCCGGGGAAGAGCTGTTCAGCTGGGCCACTGTGGACCGGGCTGCCTGAAGATACATTTCCCCGGGATTGTCGCTTATTCTTCCCCGGCCGCCCAGGCTGGAGAGAAGGGGCATGCGGGATACAAGCCCGGAGCACAGGGAATCTATGGTCTGGATGCGCAGCCTGCCTGGAGATGATTCCAGTTCCCAGCCAAGGCTGCGGCTTCTTTCCAGGACCCGCCCGGCCAGGTCCAGGGTGGTCTTTTCATGAGGGGCAGCGGGTGTTTGTCCTTCAGCCGCCCGGGTCAGGGCCTGCAGGATGCGGGTGCGCATCTCCCCGGCGGCCTTGCGGGTGAAGGTGATGGCGATAACTTCTTCCGGGGCCTGGACAGTGCCTAGAAGGGCCAGGGTGCGCTGGGCCAGTAGCTCGGTCTTGCCCGACCCGGCCGGGGCCTGGACTATGAATGAGCGCCCCGGGTCCAGGGCTTCCCTGCGCTGTGCTGCGTCTTCAATTTCAGATGACATCCGGGCTTTCCAGGGTTAATGGTTGTCCAGATTCAAAAACACGGCAAATTGATTCCAGGTCGCACTGGCGGCAGGCGCTGGAGCTTTCCGGGTCCACCCGGGCCCGGCCCTGCATGAATTCCCGGGCCAGATTCTCCAGGCGTTCTTTCCAGTCCTGCAGGAGTTTATCCCAATTCTGGTAATGACTGGTAAGCCTGTGGGATGCAAAGCCCCTGCAGCCGGGTACTATGCCGTCTTCCCGGCCCAGGCCAACAAAGGCGCATTCTCCCTTGCGCACCACCCCGAAATAGACCCCGGCCACAGGCTCGGGGCTGAAAAGGGTGTACAGGGGGACCTGGGGCTCCACCGGGCGTTTTTTAAACCATTCGGACATGGAGTGGCTGCCGGACTTGTAGTCAATAACCACCAGCCGGCCGTCTTCCAGGCGATCCATCCTGTCGGCCACGACGTTCAGATCCAGGCCGCAGATGCTGATGCTGAAGCGCTTCTCCAGTTCCTGCACCTCAAAGGGCTGCCTTTCTTCCTCCAGGGTCAGCCATTCCTGCAAAAGGTCCTGCAGGCGCTCTCTTTCCAGTTCCTGGAACCGGGTGGTCATTGTCTGCGGCCTCTGAGAATGCATTTCCCGGACGGCCTGATCCACTGCCTGGTCTATCAATCGCCTGCGCCGGCTGTCCGGCATTGCAAGAAGCGTGGCCTGGTCCCGGCAGGACTGCCAGAAATATTCCAGGGCCGCGTGGATGATTATCCCCCTCTCGGGAGGACCCAGACCCAGGACAGGCTCTTCCAGGCTGCGGGCATGCATGCGGTGCCGGGCAAAGGCCTGAAAGGGACAGGCCGCCTGGGAGCGAAGCACCCCGGTTCCTCCGGAAGTCCTGGATGTCCGGGTCAAGGGCGGGGCCTGTTCATCCCGGAAATATTCCAGGTGCTCCCCGGGAGAAAACCCGGCCCAAAGGTCCGGGTCCGGCAACTCTCCGGGCTTTATGTGTTCCAGGCCTGGAATTTCTTTTAAAAGAGGACTTGGCATAAGCTCCAGGTCCTCTTCCCTGCAGGGGTGGCTGAGTATTGCCCGGGAAGTGTTCCGCAGAAGCCTGTGCATGATCCTGCGGGCGTAATCAAGCTCGTGCTGCGGGCTTGAGCGGGGCATGTCCAGGCTTTTTTGCAAAGATACCGGCAAAAAGGGGCTGGGTTCGGGAGCCCGGGGCCAGACCTGGTCGGTGAGTCCCATGATCCACAGCTGATCAAAGGATTCGCTTTCCGCCTCCAGCATGCCCATAATGCGTACCCGGACCTGCGGCGGTTCCGGCTGAAATATGGTTTCCTCCAGGATGCGTCGCAGCTTTTGCACCGCCCGGGACATGTCCGTGGAAGGCATTACCCGGTCCAGGCCGGCCAGGCGCTTGAGGCAGGCGTTGAAGGCCTGCACGGTCTGGTATTCATGGCTGTTCAGGCTTATATCCCCGGGCCAGCCCAGATCACGCAGCAAAAGGTCGAAGTTTTGGGCCCAGGCACTGGGGGGCTGGGTGGATGGCAACTCCTTGATCCTGGCTTTGAAGGCCTTGAGGCTCTGGGCAAGAACGGGACAGGGCCAGGATTTTG
>PWGS01000139.1 GCA_003554505.1 Desulfonatronospira sp.
CCAGATCGCCAGAAACGCCCGACGCAAAATCAGGGCGAAGATCAGCCGTGCGCCATCGAAAACCGAAAAGCGCCAAACAACCCATCACATGCCAAAATGCACCCCTCGTGAATTTTTGCGGCTAGCTTATTGCGATCCGACCGCCGCCACTGCCCGCCATAAATGGCGTGGCGGGCAGTGGCTTCCAATCACCCGGAAGCCATATTCTTCATAAGACAAGCTTCGGGAATGCCATTTCGATCGGGTTCAGATCGGGGCTGTAGGGCGGCAGAAAGAGAAACCATGCGCCAATCGCGCACATGGCATCGGCGCCCTTGGGACTTTTGTGGGATGACAAATTGTCCAGGATGATCACGTCGTCTGGCTGTAGGGTCGGTGCCAACTGGGTTTCGACATAAAGCTCAAACATTTCGCGGTTCATGGCGCCATCAAGAAATCATGGTGCGTCCAGCCTGTCATGGCGCAGTGCGGCAATGAAAGTCTGGGTGTTCTAGTGGCCGGAGGGGACATGGTGTTAACCATCTTGGCAGTCAAGGTTTCCTGAGGTTTTGTGTTTCACACTGCACGCACATGATCGGCTCTGACTGCAACGCGGGTCATTCTCCCAATAATATCAAGTAAGATCCAGACGCGTTGATCTGGTGTAACCCGCTCAATTGTCGCGACAAAATTAGTAAAGGGTCCCTTTGTTAATAATACTTCAACACCTGGTTGTAGTTGATCCGCTGGAATGAATTTTCCTGCACGATCACATCGCGCCATCAGCTGCTGAACAAGGATGTTTGGCACGCGCGATGGCACATTTCCAAAGCTTACCAATCGATTAATGCCATATGTTGAATTTACAGCGCGCCAATGGCTTTGCGTCACATCTAATGAAACAAAAAGATAGCCAGGAAACAAAGGTCGTAATTTCGATAAAAACTTATTATCTTTTCTTGCTGTAACATCCTGCAATGGCAAGAATGTTTCAAATCCTTGACGCCTTAAGTTGCGTTCAGCAATAGAATAACAATTAGGTTTCAGTTGAACCAAAAACCAACGGTCATCATGAATTTCTGACATTTTCACCTCTTTCATTATTCGACTATCTAGCGTTCGTATATGAACGCGCACAAGCTATCTTTAGACAGTAAGAATAAAAAAAAGATTTTTAATAATATTAAGTTAGTTTTTTAAATCGAAATATTCTTATTTAAATCTAAATAATAGTACTAATCTGATCTGTTTTCGATAACTTATACGGGGTTGCCGACTCAGTATAAGGCAGCGCAGGCAGCGTTGGCTGTGGAGTCGTTACCTGATGGTTATCGTATCATCGGCGTGTTCGCTAATGTGATTGCGGCAGTTAATAGGATCGCTGGAAAAATGCGTCACTAACGTCGATTTTTGGCGTAAAAATTGCTGACGTATGATTGGAGATGGGGGTGATTATCTAAAATCGTCGTCCGTGTTTCTCGCTCACAGACATAAGATCTATGTGGTCTAGTAAGGTTAAGTGGAAATGCAAACATGATAAATGTAACTATATCATTGATCATGGTTTTCTGCGTTTCTGCTATGATTTGTATGTTTCTCGCAGAATCGAAGTTCTTGGCGCAGTATACAACCGCCAGGCGCAGTGACCTGACAGCGAAGCAAAAGATGCATGCTCGCCCCACATCGCGCCTAGGCGGCGTTGGTATTTTGATAAGCTTCATTGCTGCTGTCGTCTTTCTTCCACAATTGCAAGGTAGCTTTTTCTCCTTTTTATTGCTTAGCTTAATCCCCGTCACTTTTGCAGGATTGGCAGAAGACATAGGTTTCCGAGTGAGTGCACGTGGGAGATTAATTGCTGCAGCGATTTCAGCTATCTGCGCAATTTATCTGCTTGACGTCTGGATTCCACCAATCGACGTGCAATACCTAGACTTAGTTTTTAAGAACCTCGCGATCGTCCTGATCATCACTGTCATTTGGTCAACGGGTGTATGTCATGCCCTCAACTTAATTGATGGTGTAAATGGTCTTGCAGCGGGTGTCTCTGCAATGATTGCGATTGGCTTGACATTTGTAGCTGTGCATGAGGGCGCTTTCGACTTTGCTCTTGGAATTGCACTTCTCATACCAGCGCTTTTAGGCTTTCTCTTTTTAAATTGGCCGTCTGGTAGAATATTTTTAGGGGATGCCGGAGCATATAGTATTGGCCATGTATTGGTTTGGTCAGCCATTGGACTGTCTTGGTATCATAGCGATATATCTCCTATTGCATTGTCATTAATGTTTTTTTGGCCTGTAGCTGATACCTTTCTCGCTATCGGACGTCGGATGAGCCGGGGAAGCCCCGTCTCGGCACCGGATAAACTGCACTTTCATCAACTTGTTGCGCGTTCAATTATCGTTATGTCTAATGGAAGCCTAAGTTTGTCGCGCGCGAACTCACTGACAGTTCCGATACTGTTTCCATTTGTAGCAGCGCCAATGATTACGTCAGTATGTTTTTCTGATTCAAACTACATCGCTTTGCTTGCATGGTGCATTTTCGGTGTGTTGTTTTTTCTATCATATGTCATTGGTATTAAGCTGTTCCAGAGCATGCGGTTCCGGGCATATCTGAAACTCAAAAGGAATCAGGCAAAAGGTTTTGTGAAAGTGAAGGCTTAGTCGAATGAGTTCCATAGTTTCACACGCTTGTCTTATGCTGATGGTGGCTCTTGTGCGAATAAAGAGCCACTGCACGCCACGCCATTTATGGCGTGCAGTGGCGGTGGCTCGATCGTCACAGGCTTGGTCGTTAAGGACCCAGACCGTGTGAAAACTCAAACAGGATTCCCTGCCCGGTATCGCCATGGTATATTGGATCATGGCACATATTTCAGGTGATGATCGGTCCCAGCTTCTGCTTTTGCCAGAGTCAGTGGAC
>PWGS01000273.1 GCA_003554505.1 Desulfonatronospira sp.
CGCCCACGTATCCGGCCTCGGTAAGGGTGGTGGCGTCGGCTATGGCGAAGGGCACCTTGAGCACCCGGGCCAGGGTCTGGGCCAGCAGGGTCTTGCCCGAACCGGTGGGGCCGATGAGCAGTATGTTGCTCTTGTCCAGCTCAACGTCATCTTTTTGCGTCTTGACGTAGCGCACACGCTTGTAGTGGTTGTAAACCGCCACCGCCAGGAGCTTTTTGGTTTTTTCCTGGCCCACAACATAGTCATCCAGGGCTTTTTTCAGCTCCGAGGGCGGCAGCAGAGCGTCGCCTCCTTCTGCTTCCTCGGCATGATCCTGGGCAATGATTTCATCGCACAGGGAAACGCATTCATTGCATATATACCCCTCCGGTCCGGCAATGAGTCTGTCCACCTCATCCTGGGTCTTGCCGCAGAAAGAGCAGCCCAGGTCAGAAACATATGGCTTTTTTTGTTTGTTGGCCATGAGTCACCTCTGATCATTCTAGTTTGGTGCCATCTTAATTTATTTGCCTGTTTTGTCAATTTCGGATCTGGATGTGAGCACATTGTCTATCAGTCCGTAATCTTTGGCTTCCTGGGCTTCCAGGTAATAGTCCCGGTCAGTGTCGTGTTCTATCTTGGCCAGGTCCATTCCGGTATGATGAGCCAGAATATGGTTCAGCTTGGACTTGAGGCGGATTATCTCTTTGGCCTGGATGTCTATATCCGTGGCCTGCCCTTTGAATCCGCCCATGGGCTGGTGAATAAGGATGCGGCTGTGAGGCAGTGCATAACGCATCCCGCTCTGCCCGGCAGCCAGGAGAAGGGCCCCCATGCTTGCGGCCTGTCCCAGACATAGAGTTGCCACGGGTGCTGAAATGTACTGCATGGTGTCGTAGATGGCCAGCCCTGCAGTAACCGAGCCCCCGGGGGAATTGATGTAGAAGTTTATCTCTCTTTCCTGGCTCTCGGATTCCAGAAAAAGGAGCTGGGCGCAGATCAGGTTGGCCACGTGATCGTCGACCGGGGTGCCCAGAAGGATTATGCGGTCCTTCAAAAGCCTGGAATACAGGTCGTAAGCCCGCTCCCCTCTGCCGGTGGTTTCTATGACCATGGGTATATTGTAGCTCATTTGAATCTCCTTGATTAGAAATCGGGCGTGCAGAAAAAAACTGCATCATTTTGGGGGCGGAGTTTCACCGGCCCGCCCTTCACTAATGTTACGGCCGTGCAGAGTTTGCCCGACGGGAAAATGGAAAGCATGTGCAGGGCGCTGCCCCGCCATAAAAAAACCTGCATACAGCCGGTGTTCTACGAATGCAGCTCCCGTCTACTCCGCAGCAGCTTCCTGCTTGTTCCCTTCACTTTCCTGGGGAGGGACCAGTTTTATCTGGGCATGTTCGTATATGAAGTCCATGGCCTTGTCCGCCAGGAGGCTGTCCTTCAGGGCGAACATGAGGTTGTTGTCCTGGTAGAACTTCTTGAGCTGGGCCGGATCCTGCCCTCCGGACTGGGCCTGCTTCTGAATGTATGCATCCATTTCGTCCTCGCTGACGTCAAGCCCCTCGGTTCTGGCCACCGCCAGCAGGAAAAGCTGGGACTTGGCCATATCCTCGGCCTCGGGCCTGAACTGCTCCTCCAGGTCTTCCCGGCTCTTGTTCAGGGAATCAAGGCTCTTGCCCTTCTTTTCCATCTGGGACTGCAGATCGGAGATCTTCTGCTGGATGCGTCCCTGGACCAGTGAGTCCGGGAGTTCAAACTCCACCCGGGACTTGAGGTCGTCCAGGGCCTTTTTCTGGGCCGAGCTCTTGTGCAGTTCTTGCCGGGTGCTCTTGTAGGACTGTTCGATAACTTCCCTGAGTTTTTCCACGGAATCGAATCCCCCTGCCTTCTGGGCCAGTTCGTCGTCTACATCCGGCAGTTTTTTCTCCTTGATGCTGTGCAGAGTGACCTGCATAAGTACCGGCTTGCCGGCCAGCTCCTTGTTCAGGAAGTCCTCGGGCAGAGTGATGTTGCGGGTCCCGGTCTCTCCGGGCTTGAGCTCCTTGACCAGGTCTTCAAACTCTGGAAGGGCCCCGCCTTCGCCCAGGGTCATCTGAAAGTTGTCCGCCTTGACGCCCTCGATGGGCCTGCCGTCGTCAAAGGCCTCAAAGTCTATGACCACCGCCTCGTTGTCCCCGGGAGGTCTTTCTTCATCGATTACAACCAGTTCAGCCATGTTTTCCCGGATGCGGTTGATGACCTGATCCCCTTCCTCGGTATTGACCAGGACCTCTTCCTCCTCAATGGTAATGCCCCTGTACTGCGGAAGCTCGAACTCCGGAGCAACCTCGAAGCTGACGGAATAGTTGAATTCCTTGTCCCTTTCCAGGAGTCCTGCGTCTACATCAATGCGCGAAAGAGGGTTGAACTGCATTTCGCTCATGACCTGATTGATATGGACGTTTATGAGGTCGGTGGTGGCTTCGTTGTAAATCTGCTTCTTGAACCTGCCTTCTACAACCGAAGCGGGTACTTTGCCCTTGCGGAAGCCTTTGAGCTCCACGTCCTTGCTGTACATGGCTGTTGCCGCGGAGAGTGCCGCGTGTACTTCCTCGGTGGGGACCTGGATGTTGATCTTTTTTTTCACTGGGGAAACATCTTCCACGGTGTATTCCATAATGAACTGACCTCCTTAGGGATATCTTTTTAATTTTCAGGGTGCGGAAAATCCGGACCAGGTATTTTCTGATTTCAGGAAACCATTATCTGGTGCGAGAGGGGGGATTCGAACCCCCACGGTAAAACCGCTGGATCCTAAGTCCAGTGCGTCTGCCTGTTCCGCCACTCTCGCCTGTGAAACACATGGTTGTAATAAGGTTAAACATTTTATTCTAGCTCAACAACTTCTGTTAGTCAATTAAGCATTCAAAGC
>PWGS01000173.1 GCA_003554505.1 Desulfonatronospira sp.
GGAAAGTCTTTCTTTCCGGGTGTTGAAACTACTGGTTTTCTTTCCGGAAACGAGGAGTTTTTTCTTTTGGCGTGGTTCGCGGGACAAAACCGACTTTCTGCAGACGCATCTTACCTGACCTGAATATTGTTCTCCCGCGCCAGTTGCAGGGCCTTGAGCAGATACGCCATCTGTCCGCCGAGATTACGCATATTTTTCAGGGCCTCGGCATCTTGCCCGACTTCATCCGGGGCCAGGCCGTATCCCAGATTCCAGTAGGTCGAACCGGGCATAAACATCTCGGACATCTGAAACGGTTTGAGGATTGAATCCATGACCCGTACAGCGCCGCCCCGGCGAGCAGCGACCACTCCTGTGCCGACTTTGCCGCGGAACAGGCCGCCGTTTTGCAGGGCAACAAAGCTGGCGCGGTCAAGAAGAGCCTTGGTTTCGGCGTTGAGGTCTGCAAAATATGTCGGCGCGCCGATAACAATGCCGTCGGCCTGGATCATCTTTTCCAGATACTCGTTACAGTTGTCATTTTTGATGCTGCATTGTCTGTCCTGGTTTTCACGGCACTGCATGCAGGCGATGCAGCCGTGCATATTCTGTCCACCGAGTTGTATGTACTCAGTGGCGATGCCGTTTGCGTCGAGCGTATCAAGCACGGTCCGTACCAGCCTGGCCGTATTGCCATTTTCGCGAGGACTGCCGTTAAATCCGACAACATTCATAAATGACTCCTTTCTGGACTTTGGTGTATTGTTGCGTATGGAACACGGCCTCTCCGTGATCAGCAACATGTTTAGAATAATGCATGCAGCAGCAGTGTCAAATAAGACCAGGGCAGGCAGGAGCCTGGACCCATGAATCAGGTTTTCTGATGAAAACCGGACTGTATCCTCGTTCCAGACCGGTTCAGAAGTGCTGAAACCAGCCCGGCACAAAAAAATAACACCTGGAAGTTTCTACACGTTTACTCTTGGCAAATCATTTTGGTTGTATTATAATGGAACTTAAGAATCTGACACAGGCAGACTTCGCTGGTATCCAAGAGAACAGACCGTTTCCTGTGTTATTTAGGTAACTATTCACCACCTGCTGCTTTGTCTCTGTTGAACTGATTCCTGCCCCTGCCGGAGCCCGCCTGTGTTAAGATCCATGGGTCGATCCGGTCCGACTTTGCATCCAGTGCATAGTTGCAGTCTGCGCGGATTTGCTGTAGACCTTTTTCCATGCAAAAATCACCTCTTCCCAACGCAAAGCCCCTTTATGACGCAGCCCGGTACTGGGGAGCCGATCTAGTGGCTGTGGCGGACACATCTCGTCTGGAAGGCATCGAAACCGATCCCCCGGATCTGCTGCAGGGTTATCCCCGGGCAGTTTCCATAGCAGTGCATCTGGCAGACGGGATCATGGACCCCATCACCAGCAGGCCCACCCCTTTGTATGCCAGGCATTACCAGAACGTAAACGCCCTTCTGGATCATATCGCCACCCGCGTCACAGGCCTGCTGCAGTCCTGGGGGGGAAAGGCCCTGCCTGTCCCGGCCAGCCATATCCTGTGTGAAGAGCGCTTTACAGCTGCCATATCGCACAAGGCCGTGGCCATCCAGGCAGGAATCGGCTGGCAGGGCAAGCCTACAATTCTGGTTACTCCTCAGTTCGGTCCCAGGGTGCGCCTTGTCACCGTGCTCACGGACCTGGACCTGCCTGCGGGTAAGCCCCTGAAGAACAAATGCGCCAAGTGCACCTACTGTGTGGAGGCCTGCCCTGCCGGAGCGATCAAAAATGCATCCACGGCCCTGCACTATTCCACGCGTTCAGAGGCCCTTGATCTGGATGCCTGCGTTGGGCGGCTCCGCAGCAACGAGCAGGAAAAGCACATCCCTCCGTATCTCTGCGGTGTCTGTGTCTCGGCCTGCCCGTGGGGCAAGCCCAGAGCATCTGAAAAGCGTTGAGGGGGAACCTCTCAGAGGTTAAGGATTGTTTCTCCGGAATGGCTCACTGTCTGCCCTTAAGCAGAAACTCTCCTGCCCTGTACTCCGACCAGTAGATGTTCTCTCTGCCTGGAAGGTGAAAGCCCACATGCCCGCCGTATTCCGGGATTTCCAGAAAAAGATGATCATTTTTCGAGGCCTGTTCCAGGGGAAAACAGGAAGGAGTCAGAAAGGGATCGTCCCGGGCCTGAACCAGCAGGCTTGGAACGCGGATGTTTTTCAAAAACTGCAGGCAGGACGCCCTGGCATAATAGTCTTCAGCGTCCCGGAACCCGTTCAGGGGGGCTGTGTAACGGTTGTCGAAATCGTGAAAGCTCCCCGTACTGTTCAGGCCCCTTGCATCAAAAATCCCGGGGAACATCTCCGCCTTCAGACGTATCTTCGCCCTGAGACTGCGCATGAAATACATGACATAAATGCGGCTTATGGTTGAGTCCAGTCTGGCAGATGATGCGGATAAATCGCAGGGCACGGAAAAGGCACAGGCTGCCCGGACCTGGGCAGGGACCTGCCCTGGATCCTCGCCCAGATACTTGAGCAGCTGATTGCCTCCCATGCTGAAGCCCACAAGGAAAATATCCGCATATCCCTGCCTGATTACATGGCGGATTACCGTGTCCAGGTCATCAGTCACGCCACTGTGATACAGGCGGGGCAGAAGGGTGGGAGTGCCCGAGCATCCCCGGAAATTCATGCACACCGCGTCCATTCCCAGCCGGCTTAGACGCCTGGCCATGCCCAGAGGATATTTTTTGCGCGAGTTTCCTTCCAGGCCATGACTTATGACTGCGGCCGTCCTTTTATCTGAGCGCAGGCTCAGATGCCAGTCAATATCCAGGAAATCCCCGTCCGGGGTGTCTATCCGTTCCCGGACAGGATCAGTGTCCGGTACAGGACGAAACAGGGCGGGATA
>PWGS01000067.1 GCA_003554505.1 Desulfonatronospira sp.
CCTGGTGCCCCAGGTCATGTGCGCCAGCCGCCAGAGCTATATGCTGGTGAAAAAAGATTCTGTCATCGCAGGTACCAGGGCCATACCCCTGTACCTTCCCAGATCTAACTTCAATAAGGCCATGCAGGTCCTGAACCAGGGGCCTTTGTTCAAGGTCCTGCCCCTGCTATCCAAAAAGGTGGGGCTGCTCATCACCGGGACCGAGGTCTTCGAGGGAATCATCCAGGACCGCTTCGAGCCCATCATCAGGGACAAGGTGCAGAAACTTGGCTCGGAAGTAACCAGGTCCATAATCTGCCCTGATGACAAGGAAGAGATAAAGGTTTCCCTTACCCGGCTTCTGGATTCCGGCTGCGATATGGTCATAACCACGGCCGGACTTTCTGTGGATCCAGACGATGTCACCCGCAAATCCATTCAGGAGGCCGGGGCCGGCGAAATGCTCTACGGAGCCCCCATCCTGCCCGGAGCCATGACCATGCTCTGCTGGATCGACTCAGTACCGGTCATTGGAGTTCCGGCCTGTGCACTGTATTTCAAGACCACCAGCTTTGATCTGCTGCTGCCGAGACTTCTGGCCGGCTTAAAAATAACCCGTCTGGACCTGGCCCAGATGGCTGACGGATCCCTGTGCCTGGCCTGCAAGTCCTGCACATATCCCAAGTGTCCCTTTGGGAAGTAATTGCCGAAGAGAAACTTCTTGCTTTGCGATCTTTGCTTGCCACGCCCTGGCGTGATTAAATGCGTAAGCACCTCGAAGAGGATTTAACTGGGCGCCTTTGCGTGAAAAAAAATTTTTGGATTGCGGACATAGTCCGCGTTAGAAGTTGAAGGGGTTGGCTTTATGCACAAAAAAAGCGTACTGTGCCTGATGCTTCTTGTCCTGTCACTGGGGTTTCTTTTTTCCTGCGGCGAGGACGAAACCCCGGTCAAGGTGAGCCTGGAAAAGCGCGAGGAGATCTCAATCAGGCCTCAGCCCGCAGCACTGACTTATGCCTACCTTCCCCAGTATTCCCATACCGAGTCCTTCCAGCGCCACAACCGCCTGGTGGAGTACCTGTCACAGGAAACCGGTCTGTCCATCCGCCAGGTCTTTCCGGATACTTTCGACGACCATATAAATAAATTCGGCCAGGGGAAAATAGACATTTCCTTTTCCAACCCCTTTGTCTACGCCAAGCTGGCCGGTCGTTTCGGCGGCGAAGCCTTCACCCGAATCATTGAAGAGGACGGGAGGGCCGAGTTCAGGGGCAAGATCATCGCCCGCAGGGACAACCAGGAAATACAGGCCCTGCAGGACTGCAAAGGCACTTCCTGGGTGGCGGTTGATCCCTCCTCTGCCGGGGGATACCTCTTTGTCCTGGGCCATTTTGTGGAGCACGGCATAACCCTGGATGATTTTGAAGAAGTTGTATTTGCAGGAGGCAGGCAGGAAAACGTAATCCTCGGGGTTTATTCCGGACTGCATGACATCGGTGCCATACGGGAAGGTTCCCTTAGCGTGGTTGAAGACAAGATTGATACTGATCAAATCAAAATCATTGATCACAGCAGATGGTATCCGGGCTGGGTATATGCCAGCAGTCCAAGGCTCACCCAGGAAACAGTGGAAAAGATAAAAGAGGCCATGCTCAACCTGGATTACGACGATCCCGAACACAGGGACATACTGGAAGCGGCGCGTTTCAAAGGTTTTGTACCTTCAAGTGATGAGGATTTCGATCCCATCCGGGATCTCAGCGAAAAGGTAGGGCTGGAACTTGACTGACAGGTTGAAGAACTTTCTTTTCCGGCTCAGGTTCAGGACCAAGATCACTCTGGGCATGGCGGCCATGCTCATCCTGAGCTGCGTCATAATCGGGCTGACCCTGTCCAACATGGCCTCCCCCGCTCTTCTGGAAGAGGGCAAGAAACGGGGCAGTGCCCTTAGCTCCGGTCTGGCCTTCCGTCTGGCCGAACCCATACTGGCCACGGATTTCCTGCAGATGAAGAACCTCATCGACAACGTCCACACCCAGTACGAGGATGTGGTTTACGTCTTCCTCATGGATACCGACGGCAATGTCCTGTCCCATACCTTTACCGGAGGATTTCCCACGGACCTGCTCCAGGTGAATATGGACCCCTCAGAGCCTCAGCCCCTGCTTTTGTCCACTGAGCGGGCCTCTATCTATGACTTTGCTTTTCCTGTGCTTCTGGGGGACAGGAATCTGGGCACGGTGCGGCTGGGCCTGTCCAGGGACCACATGGATATTCTTATCCAGCGCCAGCGCTGGACAGCTCTTCTGACCACCCTGGGGGTGCTCACCCTGGGTCTGGTGCTTTCATCCTGGTTCGCCACCACTGTAACCCGGCGTCTGAACAAGCTGCGCTGGTCCGCCGAAGAAGTAGTGCAGGGCAACCTGGACGTGCAGACCAGCTCGGAATACCGCAGGCACTGCTGGGAGATAATGCAGTGCGGCAAGGAAGATTGTCCGGCTTACGGAGACACCAGACGCCGCTGCTGGTATCTGCCGGGGACCCTGTGCGAGGACTGCCGGAACATCGGGCACAGGCAAAAAATTGAAAACTGCCGCAAATGCAGGGTTTACAAACATCTGGTGGGAGATGAGATACAGGACCTGTCCGAGGCCTTCGATGTCATGGCCCTGACTGTAAAAAATCACATCAGCGAACTGATTGAGCGGGAAAAAACCATTGTCCAGCAGCAGGGGCTTCTCAAAACCATAATGAACGTCACCCCGGACTTTATCACCCTGCAGGACAGGAATCTCAAGTATCAGTTTGCCAGCAAGGCCTTTTGCGACTATTTCGATCTCAAAGAAGATGACATCCTGGGCAGGACGGACTTTGAAATCTTTCCGGAAGAACAGGCAGACAGCAACTACC
>PWGS01000204.1 GCA_003554505.1 Desulfonatronospira sp.
AGATTTCCATCTCCATTTATCCCAATGCCCAGCTTGGCGACGAAAGAAACCTCCTGGAAGGCATGCGCATGGGCACTGTGGACATGGGGGTCATCACCAACGGTCCAGTGGCCAACTTTGTTGAAGAAATCGCGGTCTTTGAACTGCCTTTCCTTTTTCCCAGCCGGGAGGATGCCTATGACATACTGGACGGCCCCATTGGCAGCGAATTGCTGGATAATCTGGAAAGGGTCAACCTCAAAGGCCTGGCCTATGCCGAGCGGGGCTTTAGAAACCTGACCAACTCCAAACGTCCGGTGCACACTCCTGAGGACGTTTCCGGCCTCAAGATCCGGGTCATGGAAAATCCGGTGTACATAGATACCTTCAGGGCCCTGGGAGCCAACGCTGTACCCATGGCCTGGACCGAGGCCCTGACAGCCATGCGCCAGGGCACCATTGACGGACAGGAAAACCCGGTCAATGTAATTCATGCCTTCAAGCTGGACGAGCAGCAGGATTACCTTTCCATGACCAGACATACCTATGCCCCGGCCATCTTCGTAATGGGCCAGATGAACTGGCAGGGCCTGTCCCCGGAACAGCAGGAAATATTCGTCGAGGCCGCCCAGGAAGCTTCAGAGCATGCACGGCAGGTAAACTTTGAGATGGAGGAAGAGCAGCTGCAGGAACTCCAGGACAGGGGCATGCAGGTCATCGAGGAGCCGGACCTGGAAGCCTTCCGCAGCGAGGTGCACTCGGTGTATGATAAATACGGGGATGCTTTCGGGGAATACCTGGAGCGTATCCTGGATGAGCTTTAACGTCCCGGCATCCATAAAAAAGATGCCTTCCGGATAATCAACCCTGCAACAACACCTGATTAAGCTCAGAAAGGACTCTCCCCGCACTTATTTTTAAGTAAACCCAGGGCCTTCTCAATAAAAATAAGTGCGGGGACGTCTGTCCCTGATTAACACACATGTTTATCCAGGTGGAGTTGCAGGTTTAAAACCCATATAAAGGGTAACAGCCTTGACAGGCAAAATAATAAACAGCGTCGATGCAGTCTGCAGCCGCATTGACGCCGTTGTAGGCATAATTGCTTTCTGCGCCCTGCTGACCATGATAACGGCCATCAGCATGCAGATAGTTTTCCGGGTATACTTCCAGGCCCTGCCCTGGTCCGAAGAGCTTTCCCGGTACATGCTGGTCTGGCTGACCTTTCTGGGCGCAACCATGGCCTACCGCAGGGGCCTGCACATTACAGTCACCTTTGTGGTGGGACTGTTGCCGGATATCGTGCGCCGCCTCATCCGTACAGCCACCATTGCTGCGTCTATTTTCTTTTTCGCCGCAGGCATGTGGTACGCACTGAGCTACATAGAGTTTCAATCCGGCCAGGTGACAGCATCTCTCAGGCTCCCCATACCACTGATCTACTCGGTGATGCCTTTTTCCTTTGCCGTCATGATCCTCTACGGCCTGCACGCCCTGCTCCTGGAAATGTTTCCCGGGCATCAGCCCGGCTACAGGGGGAAAAAAGCCGAAAAGCAGGGCCAGGACAGCCAGCCCCGGGACGGGAATAAACAATGGCCCTGATCCTGTTCACCTCTTTTCTGGTTCTCTTGTTTCTGGGAGTGCCCGTGGCCATTGCCATTGCCCTGGCCTCCATGGTCATTCTCATGCAGGAAGGCGTGCCCTTGATGCTTGTGGCCCAGAGGATGTTTTCCGGCACTGACAATTTCTCCCTCATAGCAGTCCCCCTTTTCATTCTGGCCGGAGACATCATGGCCAGAGGCAGGATCTCCGAGAGGCTGGTGGAATTTGCAGACGCCCTGCTGGGTTTTTTAAGGGGCGGACTGTCCATTGTGGCGGTCATGGCCGGGATGTTCTTTGCGGCTATATCCGGATCCGGGGCAGCCAGCACCGCCGCCATCGGCTCTTCCCTGGTCCCGGAGCTGAAACGCAAAGGCTACTGTGAAACCAGCTCCGCCTCCCTTATAGCCGCCTCCGGCACCATAGGCGTGGTTATCCCCCCGTCTGTGCCCATGATCCTGTATGCGGTAATGGCCCAGGAATCAGTTAGCCGGCTTTTTCTCAACGGGTTTATCCCCGGGGTCATCATGGGCCTGGTATTAATCGTCATTGCCATCCGCCAGGCATACCAACGCGACTATCCCCCCGGGTCTCCGTTCAGTGTTGCCAACATAGCCCGCACCTTCTACAGGGCCATCTGGGGCCTGCTTACTCCCTTTATTATCCTGGGAGGCATATTCTCGGGTTTTTTCACCCCTTCCGAGGCTGCGGTCATTGCGGTGAATTATTCCCTCATCGCCTCCCTGTTCATTTACCGGGACATGGGCCTTAAAGATATCTACCGCATCATGCGCCGCTCCATCATAACCACCGGGGTAATCATGTTCATCATAGCCACCTCTTCAGTCATGAGCTGGGTGCTGGCCAACTGGAACATACCAGCCATGATAGCCCAGTCCGTGCTGGAGATATCCACCAACCCCTACGTGCTGCTGTTGCTGATCACCCTGCTCATCCTGGCCACCGGGATCTTCGTGGAAACCGCCTCGGCCCTGATCATACTTACCCCGGTACTGCTGCCCCTGGTCAAGCTGCTGGACATCTGCCTGATACATTTCGGCCTGATCATGGTCATGGGCCTGGCCATCGGCATGATCACCCCGCCAGTGGCCATAAACCTTTACGTGGCTTCATCCATCACCGGCCTGCCCATAGAAAGAATATCCCGCTCGGTCATCCCCTTTCTCCTGGGCCTGCTCCTGGTCCTGTTCATCGTGGTCTACCTGCCCCTGTTTGTTCCGGTTATTTTTTAAAATTGTGCAGATTGACCACCCGAGGCGGGTGGCAGGC
>PWGS01000009.1 GCA_003554505.1 Desulfonatronospira sp.
AGTGGTGTCGATAAAAAGACAGTCACAGCGGTCCTGAAGGCGCTCTCCTTAACCATCCATTCCGAAGTGGCGAATGGTGGTGGCATAACGCTTCCTGGTACACTCAAGGTGATGTGTCGCGATCGTCCGGCAAGAGTGGTTCGCAATCCAGCAACAGGGGAAATGATTTCTAAGGGAGCGGATCGCAGGGTAACAGCAACAATCTTGAAGAGCCTCAAGGAGGCTGCTGCTAAGGAAACCTGATTTATAATGCACTCTCCCCTTCCAGACGCTCATCTTATACAGCTTCAGCTTTTGGATGGTCCTGATGGCAGCAAGAGCCTGAGGCCCGTATTGGAGATACTTTTGAGAACAGGTGGCGTTCCACCTTCCATGGCAGAAGACATCGCAAACATTCTCGGGGAAGCTGGGTATGAAAGCTTCCGGCAGACTGATAATGCCTCCTTGAAACGCAGAAGAGCCCAGGCCCTAAGGGATATGGATCCCGAGCAAATGACAGACCGACTTCAGCTCGTAAGCGCTGCAGTTGCTGCCACACCTAATGTTCAGGCTACCCATAGTAGAGTTGGCTATGAACGAATTGCAGCAAGAGAATATGAAATTTCACGTCCTAAACCTCTCTTGCTGGCCCCTGAGCACCGTATTTTCAAAGAGACCTAAACGGCCGACCGAGGCCATGGCCAACGAAATCGTGGCCTTCACGTTAAATGTGACTCTTGAGGTTGGAAGCTAAGCAGTTAACATAATTCCAAAAATGCTGTATGTTGCGCAATGTATTCTCATTAACGAGTAAGGGTTATGTGCAATTGACATTATAGTTACATATTTGGGGATTATCACATGACGGCGCCAGAGATCATTGATGTATGTCCGCAAGGGGCGATTGAGGACCGATCTGAAGTTTTTCGGACGAACCTTTTGCGTCTTTTGAAGGAACGAAAATTATCAGCGGCAGCTCTTTCTCGCAAGGCGGGGCTCAACATGAGGGCTGTAAAGGACATCGAAGAACGTCGCGCAAACAGCCCACGCATCGTGACAGTGTTCAAGCTTGCAGAAGCGCTTGATGTTGCGCCTGAGGTCTTGCTGGGATTAAAAACGTGTCATTGTGCTCGTGATAATTGTCCGAGTGCTGCTGAGCGTTTTTTTTCATCACTTTCCGGGGATCAACGGAAGCTTCTGGCCGCTGCACTTGTTCAGAAAGTCGATCCGGTGTTTCATGAACCACCTGCTGCTCTGCACATACAGCTTTCCGAGTAGTCGGGGTTATCGCACCCTTGCATGCTTCTATTCCAGGATATCACTCTGAACCGCCCCTTCCCTGCCCCGCCTATTCGAGCAAGCGTTCCGTCATTGAGTGCGTCCGCGCTTCAACGGTCGGCTGAGGTATGCGAGATCTTCGATCTTACCGGGGGAATTGGATAGTCAAGCCCCACATAACGCGAGAACGGCCTTCTTCGGCTTTGTCAAGTTGATACTATCAATGAGATGCAAAACCGGTACTTATTTAAAGTATTAACCGGATATATTTCCGGTAATTTAATAATTACAGGTGTTGAAATTAATACCGGTTATGGATATAATTCCGGTACCAAATAGGAGGTATGAGCAGTGCCTGTCATTGTCATGGCGAGCCCCAAGGGAGGGGTTGGAAAATCAACTTGCGCGGTCATCCTCGCTTCCGAGTTTGCTCGGATAGGCGCAGATGTTACGGTTCTGGACTGTGACCCAAATAAGTCACTTAGCCGATGGGCGTCTCATGGACTACCAAAAGGGGTCAAGCTTTTAAGTGACATTGGGCGCGCTGAAATCGTTCCAACGATCCGCGCGGCGGATGGAGACGGCAAGATCGTCATTGTGGACCTTGAGGGGGTGGCATCGCAACTGGTCAGCAGGGCGATTTCGCAAGCTGATCTAGTGATTGTTCCGATGCAGCCAACCGCGCTCGATGCAGAAATTGGATCGGAAGCACTTGCTCTGGTCAGAGAAGAAGAGGAGGCTCTGGGCCGTACGATCCGTCACGCAGTTATTCTGACGAAAACCAGTGCCGCCGTGAAAAGTCGCGTCCAGAAAGAACTTGAGATACAACTGCGCGGGGCAGGGATCGACCTGATCGAACCATCCTTGGTTGCGCGAGCAGCGTTCTCGGAGATTTTCGCATATGGGGGAGATCTGACCGCCATGATGAGAGACCCAGAGATGACCACAGGCGGCAAGGTCGATAAAGCCCTGCAGAATGCCCAGAAGTTCACGGAGGCGGTCTATGAGCGGCTTAAATAGGCTTGCCGGGCTGAAGGCCCGCCCAAAAGACACCACCGTTGCTGAAGTTCGGATGGTTGATGAGGTCGGAGAGGCCCGTGGATTTGTTGACAGGTCGCCTCGAAAGAAGCCAGGCCGGAAGCCCAGCCCGCGGACCCACCAACTCCACCCGAAGGTATTTCCATCGGTAGGGGAGGCCATCGCGGCTGAGGCAGAGCGTCAAGGGATCACGCAGGGTCAGTTAATCGAGATGATGTGGGATAGTTACCGGAATAGGCTTTGAGCTGATGCGGTTGTCGTCACTGGTAATGTCAGTGATTTCGCGCCAGCCGGTGCAGTGGTTGAAAACCCGTTTGAGGTTTTGTAGCGAACAGCAGGGCAGGGGAGATAGGTCAGCCGTGAAAGCTGTGCTGTGTAGTTTCTTGCGGGAAGGTGGCTTACGTATGTATCTCAATTGAGATACAGTACTGTTGAAAACAGGAGAATGCTATGCCCGCCCAAACCTCGATGCTCCACGTTCGCGTAGATGACCAGCTCAAGGCCCAGGCAACCGACGTTTTGTCGGGGGTCGGCCTGACGGTTTCGGATGCCGTCCGCATCCTGCTGACAC
>PWGS01000017.1 GCA_003554505.1 Desulfonatronospira sp.
AGTGCAGCAGGTGATATGCAGAAAGATGGAACATTTTTCTTGCAGGTGCGCCAGCAGAAAAGTCTTTTGCAGGCGCACCTGCGAAGGGTTTAGACTTCAGCTTTCCATGGGAAATCCTTCCCTTTTCCAGCCATCTACACCTCTTTGAAGCACCTTGACGTTGCTGTAGCCCTTTTCAATAAGTTTCTGCGCCTGACCGGCGGAAGTACCTTCGTTGGGTCAGGCACAGTATAAAATTATTTCCTGATCCAGGTTCAAGTTTGGAAGCTCTTCAAGGAGTGATGTCCATGAAATTGAACCTTCCAGCATTATGCTGCGGCATTTGGAATCATCGTCGTAAGCACAGACAAGCCTGGCTTCACCGGAAAGGCTTTTGTCCCTGGCCTGTTGTGCTGATACCAGAGCTGGTCTACTCATATGATGCTCCCGAGGTTAAGTTGTTTATCTGTGCAACGAACTGAACAGATACCGGGTGCTGTTTGTCCTTCCAGGATTTAAAAATATACTGCTGCAAACCAGCCCCTGTGGCTGCTGTTTGTTTACAGCTTGCAGGCCTCGCCGCCTTCGCAATAGTTGCGGATGAACTGCCCCAGCTGGATGCCGAACCTGTAGCACTTTTTACCCAGGAGGCAGTTGTCTACATCAGCATCTTCCAGGTGCGTTGAAAGCTTGTTGCCGTCTTTTTCGAAAGTGGCCTCCCAGGCCTTTTTTTCGGAATTGTAGTCAATCTGAAGTCCCACTCCGTATTCAGCGATCTCGGGATAAATCTCTTGCAGCTTGTTTTTGATATCAGAAGCCTGTGTAGTCATAAAGCCCTCCTTAAGTTTTTGTTCGGGTTGATGAAAAATCTTTTTCGCCATTATAACTGCTGATACAATAAACCCGGAATTTTTTATTGGCAATACCTTTCATCAACAGATTGCCTCCACTGATGGATATCTGCCGGCACTGGGAATATACATGCCCCCCAGGCTTTGCAGGCATGTTACTGACCTCTTTGCCAGCGAAAATAGACAAATACCCTGCCTGAGTTGTCTTTATCCCTGTTGATCCGGTGGTAAGTGCTTTTTATGTCATCCCGGTCCAGAAATCGCAGGACCCGTTTTTTCAACTGTCCTGTTCCTTTTCCGCAGATTATCTCCAGTTCTTTGGCTTTTTTCTGCCTGGCTTCCTGGAAGGAGTTTTCCAGGGCGGTATCGATCTCGCGACCCTTGTTAAATATAGGGTGCAAATCAAGGCTGAGGCGCCTGCTGGACATTTCATCATCCCCTTTTGTTTTGGTTGAGTCAAACACTAAAGAATATAACTGTTCAAGGATAATTTTATTATTCATTTTTTATTTGACTTACGTCAATGAACGATTTGTCTGGGTTGTGTAAACATAAGACGAAATCACTGCAGATGCACATCTCGATTCCGAACCCGGTAAAAGCAATTATTGTTGTTTGGCAGCTGCAAAAAATAAAAGTAAGCTTGCGGGCAACCTGATCCGGAATTATTGAATTTGCAGGCAAAAAATGGAGGAATAAAATGTCAAATCCAATCCAGTGCCCAGGCAGCAGTACCCGCAATCTTGAAGTGGACCTGATAGCCTGTCAGGATTGCGGCCATGAAGTAGAGATGTTTTCCGACGAAACCAGAAGAAGATGCCCCAAATGCAAAAAAATGGTTTTCAGGGACCGCCTGCCCTCCTGCGTGGACTGGTGCCCTTCGGCCAGGGAATGCGTCGGTGAAGGGCGCTGGCAGGCCATGCAGGCCGGAAAACAGAAAACATAAGCTCTTTTGCCGGGTAAACAGAC
Source organism: Desulfonatronospira sp. (assembly GCA_003554505.1). Lineage (GTDB taxonomy): Bacteria > Desulfobacterota > Desulfovibrionia > Desulfovibrionales > Desulfonatronovibrionaceae > Desulfonatronospira. Next base: position 1,800 of record PWGS01000017.1, read on the forward strand.
AGGAAGTGCTGCTTTGGATTATCTGCTTATCTGTATCGTGGCCATGGGGGTTTCAGGGCTCACCCTTTTTTCCGGATTCGGCCTGGGCACCCTTCTTTTACCGGCCTTTGTTCTGTTTTTTCCTGTTCAGGCTGCTGTAGCCATGACTGCTGTGGTGCACCTGGCCAATAATCTTTTCAAGCTTTTTCTGATAGGCAACAAAGCAGACACCGCAACACTGCTGCGCTTCGGGCTGCCGGCCCTGGCAGCGGGTTTTGCCGGGGCCTGGCTTCTTCTGTCTCTGGCGGACCTGGAGCCCGTATACAGTTATGAGCTGTGGGGAAGACACATGCAGGTGTACCCGGTAAATCTGGTTATTGGACTCCTTATGGGGTTTTTTGCCATGATGGAACTCTACTCTCCCCTGAACCGACTGCAGATATCTCCTGCGTACCTGCCCCTGGGCGGAGTGCTCAGCGGGTTTTTCGGAGGCCTTTCCGGACATCAGGGGGCTTTTCGCAGTGCTTTTCTGCTTAAATCCGGACTGGATAAAGAGGCCTTTGTGGGAACCGGAGTGGTCATCGCGGTGCTTGTGGATGTTTCCAGGATTACGGTCTATTCCGGTATGGTGCACAGTCCAGAAATCCGGGAGAACCTGCCTCTTATTGCAGCGGCCATGCTGGCAGCCTTTCTCGGGGCCTTTATCGGAAGCAGAGTTCTGTCCAGAATCACCTTCAGGACAGTACAGCTTATTGTAGGCATTATGCTCATGCTTGTTTCCATCCTGCTCATCCTTGGCGTAGTGTAGGGGCTGAAAAAAGTATGCGGGATCTTTATGATTTTAATGCAATAAGACCCTTGGTAAAAAGGGGCCAGGGCGAAGCATAGGCGGATTTTGTTATGCATTCAAACAGTGCCTGCCTGGCTCTTATGCTCAAATACCCCAGTCCGGGCCGGGTCAAGACCAGGCTGGGCAAAGACACCGGCCCGGTTAATGCTGCTTTGCTCTACCGCTCTTTTGTGCAGACAATCCTTTCCACATGCAGGACAGTGTCCTGCCCCATTCTGCTCTTCTGTCA
>PWGS01000170.1 GCA_003554505.1 Desulfonatronospira sp.
AAACTCTCGGTGATCATATCGATACCGCAGAAGTGAAAAACAGCGAGGTCATAAGGCCCCTAAATGATCCCATTCGGCCTGAAAGCGGAATGGTTGTTCTTCGGGGGAGCCTCGCACCGGATGGGGCCATTGCCCGTTCAGCCAGTTTTCCCCCGGGCTATATGGTATTTGAAGGCACGGCAAAATGCTTCTCGGGAGCCGATGAAGCGGGGTTGGCTGCGATATCCGGCCAGGTCAAAGACGGCGATATTGTGGTGGCCCGATACGAGGGGTTAAAAGGAGGCCCCGGAGGACGAGAAGCCAGCCTGTTGCCCTACATGATCAATGCGCTCGATGCAAACAACATCAGCATGATCACCGATGGCAGACTTTCCGGGTCAAATCAAGGCGCCATGATATGTCATGTCACACCTGAAGCTTATGATGGCGGCCCCCTTGCCCTGGTGGAAGACGGGGACAGGATCCTCATCGATATCCCGCAACGAAAATTGGAGCTCCTCATATCCGAAGAAGAAATCGAAGAGCGCCGAAAAACCTGGCAAAGGCCGGAGCATAAGGAATTGTCGGGCCTGCTCAAGCGCTACATCAAAGAAGTCGGCACGCTTCATGAAGGCGCTTTGCAAAAATAAGGAGGTTTTCAAAAATGGCTGAAAAGAACCCGGTTGTTCCGACAAAGGCATGGCATGGCGACGATTTGCTGGAATTGAAATTCCCGGACGCATGGGAAGTCATTACCTGTAAAATGAACGGTCACCACTCACCAAAGCTTGATGAAGCCGGCATGCGCAAGGCGTTTGCCAATCCCATAGGCACCAAAACCATCGCCGAACTGGCAAAAGAAAGAACTGAGGCGGTTATTATCATCGATGATATGACAAGGCCCACCCGGATTGCCGATTTTATCCATATTGTTTTGGAAGAGCTTAAAGAGGGCGGGATTAAAGACGAAAATATACGATTTGTCATGGCGTTGGGTGCCCATGGGGCATATGTCCGAACGGATTTTGTAAAAAAACTCGGCGAAGACGTTGTTGCCAGATATCCGGTATATAACCACAATGTCTATGAAAACTGCACTCTCATGGGAAAAACCACCCGGGCCACGCGCGTATTCGTCAATTCGGAGGTGGCCAAATGCGACCTTAAAATCGGTATCGGCTCCATAGTGCCCCATCTGTACACGGGATTCGGCGGCGGGGCCAAAATACTGTTTCCCGGTGTCTGCTCCATGGAAAGCATCGAAGCCAATCACGAATCCCTTCGCCATACGGCCGTACAAGCCTCCCAGGGCAGCGAAATCGCCCTGGGCAAATACAAGCAAAACGCCATGCGGCTGGACATGGTGGAAGCGGCTCGCATTGCCGGACTGGATATTATCATCAATTCTCTGGTCAACTGCAACAGGGACAATACCGCCCTGTTTGTCGGCGACGTTGAAGAAGCCTATCTGGCTGGCGCTGCCATTGCAGAACATCATTATGCCACCCAAATACAGAAAGACGCCGATATCATTATAGCCAACTGTTACAGCAAGGGAAGCGAGGCGCTTTTGTCCCTGCCCGCATGCCTCCCTTTTTTCTTAAGCGAACCGGCCAAGGATTTTGTCATGATGGTCAACGCACCGGAGGGCCAGGTTACCCACTATATCTACGGCGTTTTCGGTAAAACCACAGGCGGACGTCATTACCAGGAACTGCCGGCTGTCAGTCTTCTTCCGGGCCTGAACCAGATGATTATTTATTCCCCCATGGGCGATAAAACCGGGGAGCAATGGCTCAGCTTAAAGGAAAGCGTAACCGTGAGGTCCTGGGATGATGTCATTGATCGATTAAAGGCGTCCAGGGGCGATAAGGCGAAAGCAGCGGTGATTCCGGACGCAACCATCCAGTATTTTCCGGAATGATCGACTGAAGGCGAAGCGATTTATCCCATATCGGTGACGCCGGGGCCAAAGCAGCGTTGCGCTTGCCCTTATCCGTACAGAAAACCATTGATATAAAGTTAAAGGAGTTCGGCCATGAAAAAGAAAGCCAGCCACGCCATATATGATGAAAAAGACCTTTACCCCTATCTATTGCGAATGAATGTATTAAAAGGTACCGGCGCGGACACGGAGGAGTGCAAACAGAAGCCCATCATTGCCGTGGTTAATTCCCATACAGAAATGAATACGGGCCACATGCACCTGTCATCTCTGGCGACACGTGTAAAGGAAGGAATTCATGCCGCCGGGGGCATTCCCTTCGAGTTTAACGTCCCCGCCCCCTGCGACGGCCTGGCCGAGGGTAATGACGGCATGAAATTCATCCTGGCCCAGCGTGACCTTATTGCCGATATGGTGGAAACCCATGTGAGAAGCCAGCTTTTTGACGGCATGGTTCTGATCGCTTCCTGCGACAAGATTGTCCCCGGTATGCTCATGGCGGCCGCCCGATGCGATCTGCCTACAATTTTTTTGACCGGGGGCCCCACAATTTCTGAAATACGTCTTCACAAATCGTATAAAGGCACCATTCTTCATTCGGATTATGATGATCTAAACGACAAGATAAACACGGTCTACTGCGCATCCTGCGGAGCCTGTGAAATAATGGGCACCGCCAACACCTTCCAAAGCCTTGCAGAAGCCCTGGGAATGGCCCTGCCCGGAACTGCCTGCATCCCCGCATACCATTCCCAGAAACTTCGCGTGGCAAGGCTCACCGGTAAACGTATCATGGAAATGGTGGAAGAAGACCTTACCGCGGGAAAAATCCTGACGAAAAAAGCCATCGAAAACGCACTGGCCGTAAATATGGCCATCGGCGGCTCCCCCAACGTCGCCTTGCACCTGCCGGCGTTGGCCCAC
>PWGS01000096.1 GCA_003554505.1 Desulfonatronospira sp.
AGGACACGGTTGCTATCCCAACGGCCACGCCCAGGGCTATCCCTTTGGTTTTTGTGCTTGCAAACAATTGTCTGCTTAGTCTGCCTTTAAGAGAGTATCTCTGCAAAAAGGCAAGGGACGAGACGGGAAAGATCAGTGCTTTGGCCCGGCTTGCTATTTTTTTAAGATTTGCAGAAATCCCGGCCTGCACGGTTTTGATTTTTTGAGAGAGCATAGTATCTACTCCACTTGGCTTTTTAGTTGTTCTTCCAAATCCGTTGCCTCGTCCAGTTCGTCTTCTAAATCTTTTTGGGTCTCGATAAATTCTTCCTCGATGTAATCGTCAAAGGCCATCATGGATTCACTCATTTGCGGGCTTTCATACGGCCGGTCCTCGAACCACCGGCTATGAGCATTGAGCAGTCCTCTTTCGATCTGAGCCAGCTGCATGTATCCGGTTGCCAGTCTGCGTTCTTTGATTTCTCCGTCCACTTTCCCGACCACGAATGTTTCGGGGACTGAGTGAATTCTGTGCTCCTGCAACACTTCTTCAGCCTCGTCTGCATGGAAAGTCTCAATATTTTTCCAGTCCCACCTATTTTTGAAGTATTCCAGCACGTCAAACTGTGCTTCGCACATGGGGCAGTCATCCGTGTAAAAGAACAAGATCCCCATATCTTCTTTCATTTGGGGGATAATCTCTTGCCTGTCTTCTCTTTCCTGCAGGCGTGTAAGTCTGGTTGCCTGGTGCGAGGGGTGTCGTTCCGGGCCTCTAAGCACTGGATCTGCAAGCAGGGCTTCTTTCCAGGCTTCTTGAAATCTTTTTGATCTTTCTCTGCCTACGTTTTGCAGGGCCACATACACCCTGACTCTTTCCACGGAGGGGTCTTGCACGGCCCAGGCCTGTGTATCGTCCACGAGATCCTGAAAGTCGTCCGGATGCATGTTCCAAACACCTTCCCAATCAATGTCCTGGAAGCCGTCAAAGGGACGTTCCGGCTCTGGTTCTGGTTCTGCTACTTCGATTTCCGGCTCTGGATCTTCAGGCATGATTTCCGGTTCCAATTCTTCCTTGGTGACTTCTTCCTCGATTTCCGGGTCCTCGTACCAAAACCAACCTTGCCTGCCTTCATCAAAAAAACCAGCTGATGCTCCTGCTGGAAACATCAGCCAGATTATCAAGACCATCCCTGTTAATCTTGCCCGCATCTTTATTCCCTCTTTTTTAGCTCTTAGTAAGCCTGTGTGCGCTTTCTATTGATTTTTACGACCACAACCCTGCAAACCATCTTTCAAAGCCAACACGACCCTTTTTTTGAGCTTTTTTGACTAATCCCAATATCCTTGTCTGAGCCAGCCTTGCAGCTTGACCAATTTTTCGTCCTCTGGCTTGGCAATCTGGAATTGATTGAGAATGTAGCTTGGCCTGAAATCGCCGTAGGCTTTGAGGAAGTCTCCGTCCTCTATTTCCTGCTCACAGAACTCCAGGCTTTGGGTTTCTGTTCCGGGTCCGGGGTAGTAAACCAAAGCCGGCACACGGGACACGTTAAAGACTTCGTACAGGTGGGGGTTAATGTCGATTGTAACTGCCTTGCATTCTTCCCGGTCCACTTCCATGAAATCATCAGTCCCGCAAAGCTGTTTGGAGATCCACTCCAGGGTAGGCATGATTTTTTTGCCCTCTTCGCTGTCCACAGGACCTCTAAGCACCATGACAGCGTGAGGGTTGCCATCGAGGGCGTTCACATAATTTTTCAGGGTTGTGTCCGGCATGGAGGAAGAGACGAACAGGTAAAGCTTGGTATTCTCGTAATCTGAAACCGGCTGGTTTTCGTCCACGAAATCCTCAACCATGTCTTTGTCCATGCTGAAACGATCATCCATGCCAGTGAAGTCTTCCACCTGTTCCCAGATATCGGATTTGTAAGTTTCAATGAGCTCTTGCTGCTCAACGTTTTCGAGATAGTCCTCGTAGGCTTCTTCAGCCAGGGCGTCTTCGACTGGCTGCAAATCCTTGGCATCGAAGTCGAACTTTTCCATGTCCATGCCCTGCTGCATCTCCACGCCTTGCACTTCGTCCAGGTCAGTCTGAAACTTGTTGTCGCTGTCGAACTCAAGACCACTGACATTTTCCGCCAGGGATTTTCCGGCCCAGGCCACCAGCAAAAATATTGCAAGGATCAAGAAAATTTTGGCTCTTGGCATTATGTCACCTCCGTTTTTGTTTACACCCATCAGGCCCGGCGAAAGCAAAAAATTGTTCTCTGGCACGAAAAAAGTCAGATTTCCCCTTTGGTCATTTTAGGGCTTGAAAAAAATGGGCGGACAGAAGGGGCGGCGGCGGGGTAGTATTAAAGGTAGTTTTAAGAGTAGTATTAGGTGGTCTGGAACCCACGTCTGACGTGCTTTCCGAGAGCAAAATGGTGGCAGCTTTCCCGATAGTATGGTGGCAGCTTTCCCGATAGTATGGTGGCAGCTTTCCCGATAGGTGGTGGCAGCTTTCCCGATAGTGCGGTGGCAGCTTTCCCGATAGTATGATAGCAGTTTTTTAGACAATATGGTGGCAGCTTTCCCGATAGGTGGTGGCAGCTTTCCCGATAGTTGGGCAAGTTCTCATCTCATTTCTTGGCAGTTAGTTTTTGAAATTCCTGCCTCAATGCTTCGGATAAGAAGGTCGGCAGAAGAGGGTAGGGGGGGGTATAATTGGCTTCATCCTTTGAAGTGGAGATGGGGGTGGTGGCGGGGTAGTATTGGCGAAGCCATACGGAGTATTAAATGGAGTATTAAGAAGGAGTATTGGGGGTGTCTTAGCCCACGGCTGCCGTGGGCTCCGGAGGTTTTCCGGTAGCAGCTTTCACGATAGTCCG
>PWGS01000238.1 GCA_003554505.1 Desulfonatronospira sp.
GGATGCGGGCTCTTGTTCCCTGTTGCTGCGCATGGCGTCAAAAGCGATACTTGGCTTGACGCAAAGTTTGGAAAGCCCCAGTTCTTTCTGGGGCAGGCCCAGGGCCACCCCTATCAGCTGGGTATAGTAAAAAACGGGCATGTTGAATTCCTTGCCCATGACGGATGCAGCCTGGCCCTGACGCAGGTCCAGGTTCATCTGACACAGGGGACAGGCAGTGACCATGGCATGTGCCCCCAGTTGCAGAGCCGTATCCAGAAGTCTGCCCGACAGGGTGGCCACCACGTCCTTGCGCGGTATACCGAAAGAGGCCCCGCAGCATTCCACCTTGAGGGGAAAAGGCAGGACCTGGGCCCCCAGGGCCTGCATCAGGCGGTCCATGGCCATGGGATGTTCGTGATCGTCGAACTGCATCATCTCCGGAGGCCGGTTCATGATGCAGCCGTAATACGTGGCCACTTTGAGACCGCGCAGGGGCTTTTCCGGAAGCCTCTCGGCCAGCTCCCGGCTGCCCACTTCCTCGTCCAGGATCTGCAGGACAGATTTTACGGGCATGGTGCGCTGCACGGGCTTTTCCAGAAGGTTGTTCACCTTATGGCGAAACCCGCGGTCACTCAAACGATGCACAGTGCCTTTGAGATTGGAAAGACAGCTGGGACAGGGGGTGATCATGGCCTCGGCCTCCAGCTCCTCTGCCAGGGCCAGGTTGCGCCCGGACAGGGCCGATGAAAGCAGATGATCCACTGTGTGAGCCGGGGGGGAACCACAACAGCTCCAGTCATCAATATCCATGAGATTTATCCCCAGCGCTTTGCATACGGCCCTGGTGGATTTGTCGTACTCCATGGATGTACCCAGACCGGAGCATCCCGGGTAGTAGGCGAAATTTCTCATTTATGCGCCTCCTCCCTGAAGCGTTTGAATATCCGGGCAACCTTGTCCCGGCCCTCTATCTTATGAGGTCTTATGGACAGCTTGCCCTTGGGAAGCATCTTGGGAGCCAGATCCACGTCTGTCCAGACCCGGCCGGTCCTGGTTATGTATCTGGTCAAAAGCCCCATCTCAAAGACCCGGCCGTGTTTTTCCACTGAATCCAGAAAACTGTCCCAGAACTTCTTGATATTCTTTTCCGAAGCCAGTCCTTCCCGCCTGGCCATATGGCGCAGCACGTCCATGATCAGGGCCACGTCTATTTCATTAGGGCACCTGGTGGTGCATGACTCGCATGTGGCGCAGAGCCAGATGGATCTTGAGGAAAGAATTTTCTGCTTCTGCCCGGCCTGCAGAAGGCGCATGATCTGGCTCACCGGGATGTCGTACACAAAAGTGTACGGGCACCCGGCGGTACAGTTGCCGCACTGATAGCACAGACGCACGTTCTGCCCGCTTTCCTCCTCCACCCTGGCGATGAATTCGTGATCGCTGGAGGCATGAATATCAACAACTTCCATGATTTCTCCCGGCAAATGATTATTAGCCTGATTATTGTATTGTACTCTCAGGTGGTTGTGTGAAATGTCAGATCTTACAATACAGTCTGCACTGACTTGTGTCCAGCTTCACAAAACCACGTGAGCTCACAAAAAACCAGGCAGCCGGACGCAATATCCGGTCTGCCTGGAATAAGTCAGAGTTCTATTAAAGAGCGGCCTCGAAAATCGCTTCCACATCCTTGTCTGTGGGGCAGCGGGGATTGGTGAATCCGCAGGCGTCTTTCTGGGCATTGGCGGTCATGGTCTTGATGTCCTCTTTCTTGACATCTTTACCGTAGCGCTTGCCCAGCTCAACGAGCCCAGCGGGGATGCCTACGTCCTTGGACAGCTTTCTGATGCCTTCCAGGGCCTTTTCAGCGGCTTCCCGGCGCCCCAGACCTTCGATGCTTTCGCCCATGAGCTCGGCCATCTTGATGAAGCGGTCCATCTTGGCGATGAGGTTGAACTGTTCGACATGGGGCAGCAAAATAGCGTTGCACTCGCCGTGGGGCAGGTCATAGAAACCGCCCAGCTGGTGAGCCATGGCATGTACGTGACCCAGGCTTGCGTTGTTGAAAGCCATGCCTGCCAGGTACTGTGCATAGCACATGCCTTCGCGGGCATCTACGTCCTGGCCGTTGGCCACTGCCGGGCGCAGGTGCTGGAAGATGAGACTGATGGCCTTTTCAGCGCAGGCATCGGTCATGGGGGTAGCTGCCTGAGACACATACGCCTCGACAGCGTGGGTAAGGGCGTCCATTCCTGTGGCTGCGGTCAATGCCGGGGGCATACCCATCATGAGCAGGGGATCGTCCACTGCAACGCCCGGTGTTACACGCCAGTCCACGATGGCCATTTTCACCTTGCGGGAAGTGTCGGTGATGATGCAGAAGCGGGTCATCTCGGAAGCGGTGCCTGCTGTGGTATTTACTGCAACATAGGGCAGAAAGGGCTTGTCGGACTTGTCGATGCCCTCGAAGTCGTGGATCTTGCCGCCGTTGGAGACCACCAGGCCGATGCCTTTTCCGCAGTCATGGGAGCTTCCGCCGCCCAGGGTGATGACGCTGTCGCAATTGTTTTTCTTGAAAACTTCAACACCGTCGTGGACGTTGTTGTCAGTGGGGTTGGGAATGGTATCGTCGTAAACGACGCAGTCCATGCCATCGGCCTTGAGCAGGCTCGTGATCTGCTCGGTGATGCCTGCGGCGGTGATGCCCTTGTCTGCTACTACCAGTGGCTTGTTGCCGCCCAGGGCCTTTATCTTGGCGGGAACTTCCTTGTGTGCGCCCAGGCCGATCAGGGTAACACTGGGAATAAAAAAACCATAAACTTGTTCACGTACTGCCATAACAATCACCATCC
>PWGS01000159.1 GCA_003554505.1 Desulfonatronospira sp.
ACTCTTCTGTAGTTTCTTCTTTTGTAACACCAATTGGTGTATCAGTTAGATATCTTAGAACAAGACCTGCAATACCAGCAATCAACAGTATCAAGCCTTCGCTGCCCGGAACGACAACATCAATCACTCCGATCATTTCTGCTAAACCTGCTAGAATTGTTGCTACCGCAATAACAGTTGTTCTGTAACCTTTTAAAATAGTCATAATATAATCTCCTTTACAAGCTTATATTTATCTATTGGTAGGGATAGAGGGAGTCGAACCCCCACGCCTTGCGGCCCTGCATTCTAAGTGCAGGAAGTCTACCAGTTTCATCACAGGCGCATGTTTTGGAGGCCAGGGGTGGAATTCAACCACCGTAAACTGTCTTTGCAGGACAGCGCATAAGCATTCTGCCACCTGGCCGTATTTTGGTGCTGGTTGCAAGAATCGAACTCGCGACATCTTCATTACAAGTGAAGCGCTCTACCAACTGAGCTAAACCAGCATTAATTGGAGCGGATGAAGGGAATCGAACCCTCGTCATCTGGGTGGAAGCCAGGAGCTCTACCATTGAGCTACATCCGCGTTGTTCACTGCTTACCGCGTGACTGGAAAATTTGCTATCAAAGCGGGATTGATTTTAAACTGTTAGTTGCTGGGCTTCCCCGTTAACTTTCAGTAGCCAATCGTTCTCGGACTACAACTTTGATACCTAAACAGCCTAGTGCAGTATTGCTCAAGTTAAACAACTTACAAAACTTTGTTTAGGCTTTTCCAGCCCCTCGGAAAACAGTAAATCTGTTGTTATGGCGACCCTACGGGGACTCGAACCCCGTTCACCAGATAGACAGTCTAGTGTAATACCCATATACCATAGGGCCAATTAATGGCAGAAGATGATAGCATCGAACTATTAACGCGCAAACGTTACCACGGTTTTCAAGACCGTTTGAGGAGCCAACCTCGGCATCTTCCGTTGTTTGGTGCGGGATAAGAGATTCGAACTCCTGACATTCGCTGTGTAAAAGCGCTACTCTACCACTGAGTTAATCCCGCGTTATGTGGCGGCGCGTCTGGGAATCGAACCCAGTCTACCCTTTCAGGTAGTACGGATTAGCAATCCGCTGCCTTACCATCCAGCCCACGCGCCTATTCTTTTCCAATATAAGCAATTTGCTTGTAACCATTGGGATACTGTTTCAGTGCTGCGACAGTTCTATGCCAGCCTTCCTGTAATACATACTCTCCATCTTCAAGTGTAAGTATTATTGGTTCTTTGCTGACTCCTTTGGTTTTAACCAGCTGTTGCTGTGTTTGGTGTCTAGTGTCGTCATCTTTGCTGACATCACCTATCAACTGACGTAATCTATTCTGAGTCCAATCATCAAACATTTCAATTGTAACATCAAGTGTTTGCTTAGTCCATGACAAGCTGTTTATCCACTCAATTGTTTCTTCTTCAATATTGTTTAGATTGTTTTTGTAATGTTTGTATATAAAGTCTCTAACGACATAGTCAGGCGTGTTTGGAAACTTTTTTCTTAAAAAGTCCATTGCGCTGCTTCTAAATTCAACTATTTCTTGATATCTCATATAGTATTTATGTTTTGGCACGAGTGCAGGGAGTCGAACCCGTGGCTTGCGGTTTTGGAGACCGCCGTGCTACCGTAACACTTCACTCGCATATTCTAAAGCAAGAAGCACCGTTACTACGAAATGAGGCTGCCGTGTTGTTCTTCTTGCTGTTGGCTCTACTCATGGGTTCCTCTGCCGTGAGCGATTTAACTGACCTCGCCGAGTCAGTACCTTAATTGGCTCCCCAGGATGGGTTCGAACCACCGACCACCGAGTTAACAGCTCGACGCTCTGCCACTGAGCTACTAGGGAATAAACTCTACTTACAGCTACACAGAAACTTAGCATAACAACCCCCGGACGGCCCTCTGTTAGTATATCTGTGTATGTGTAAGTAGAGTCTCATGAACAAGTTTGGTATACTTGCTCACTCTACTTACAATCTCTATCATCGACTTGCGTCTAAGAAATCGACAAATGCTTGTAGCATTTGTTCTGGATCCAAATTGTCAAATAGCACATAAGCATTTCTGCCTACGAAAATAATAGTAACACAGTTTATAGTGTGTGTCAATCACTTTGTTAGCAGTTTTTGTTTCTCAGTTTCTTACTGCTTATGTATTAGTTATATAGTGTTTGCCTTGATGTGTCAATAAATTTCTTTGCCTGTATGTAATAAAAAACCCTCCTAAGCGTGTTGCTTGGAGGGTTTTGAAACTTTTGTTTGTTTATAACAACTTAGTCTCTTGCACCCTCCAAGCATAGATCAACGCCAGGATTACTTTGTCCCGGTGTCCACGCTAGAAGTGATGATGTCAAATAAGTCATTGAATTTGTTATTCCTTGTTGTATTTTATTTATCTCTTTATTACATTTATTTATCTTTTTTGAAAAATTATGTGTCGTAATCGAGATCTCCAGGATTGGACATATTGTCTCTTCGAGCCCGCCCGTCATAAAATTCGCTGTCATCAGCAACAAAACGAAACCATTCTACTGTTTGTCCTTCGCCAATGCGCCAATCATATCCCATCTCTTTAAGAAAGGTTCTTGTTTGATAGAGGCTGCTTACTACACTGGCAATAGATCCAGCACAGTGTTCTGGATCTTCGTCAAGCATGGAATATTTCTCACCCTTGGCCAGAGCTTCGGCCATAATTTGAACATGACGGCTAGCTGGGCAAGTGTTGTTGGGGAAGTCTCTTGACTCCTGCATTAGTTTAACGTCAATATTTTCTCTCATTCGTAAAACACTTTCTGAACTGGTTTGATAC
>PWGS01000179.1 GCA_003554505.1 Desulfonatronospira sp.
ATAAATGACCCTGGAAACAGAACTGAAATATTTTGTTTCGGACTTTGCACCGATTCTGGAGTGCATAGAACGCCTCGGACTGTCCTGCACTCACTGGTATTTTGAAGAGAACCTGGTGCTGGATACCGCCGACGGCCAGCTGCGTTGCCGTGATGTGCTGCTGCGCATCAGGAAGGGGCAGGGCGGCAAAATTACTTTGAAGCTGCCCGTTGCCGGTGCGGATTCCAGCTGCAAGCAGAGACAGGAGATTGAAAGCGGGGTTGATGGTCCTGATCAAATCCGGGTAATACTCTCGCACCTGGGTTTCAGGCCCTGGTTCAGGTATGAAAAGTTCCGCAGGATCTGCAGGCATGGGCAGACCAGGATTTGTCTGGACATTCTTCCTTTCGGCAGCTTTGTTGAACTGGAAGGCCCACAGGAAAGTTTTCACGGTATTGCCCATGAACTGGGCCTGGATTCTGATCAAAGTACTGCCCTCAACTACCATGAACTGCACCAGGAATACCGGAGAGAACACGGCCTGGAGGCGGCCCCGGATTTTGTTTTTGAAGAAACTCGGAAAAAAGAGTTTGCCCGAAAACTTAATGTTAAACTTTAAGGAGAAGTCAGTTGTTTACCCAGCAAGAACTTGAAAAGTATGCACAGGTGATGTTCTGGGGCATGCGCAAGGCCAGAAAGCATCCCTTTGCTCCCGGGGACATTATTCTCATCCGCTCGGATTTAAGCTGCATTCCCCTGGCCCATGAACTTTTCCGCATGTTTCTGCAGCAGCAGTATCATCCTGTTCTGCGCCTCATACCTCCGGAGGATATTGAAAAGTCTTTCTTTACCCTGGCCTACGATTTCCATCTCGATTTTCAGCTGCCCGGGGACAGGGAGCTGTATTCCAGCCTTAACGGTCTGGTATCCTTGCTTGGTCCTGAGTCGCTTACGCATCTCAAGGACATTGATCCTTCCAGGATCGGCAAATTCGCCGTGGCCAAGAAATATCTGCGCGATATACTGGAAAGGCGTGAATCCCAGGGCAGCTTCGGCTGGAGCCTGTGCCTTTATCCCACTAAGGAACTGGCTGCAAAGGCTGGGCTGACTCTGGATGAGTACAAAAATCAGATTGTGCAGGCTGTCTATCTGGACAGGGACGATCCCTGCTTTATCTGGGAAAATATATTCGAGCAATCCAGGCGGATCAAAGAATGGCTGGACAGTATGGACGTGGATTATTTTCACGTCCTGTCTAAAAATACGGACCTGAAAGTTTACCCCGGGGAAAAACGCAGGTGGGTGGGGCTTTCAGGGCATAATATTCCCAGCTTCGAGCTGTTTCTGTCCCCGGACTACAGAAAAACCCGGGGCGTATTCTATTCAGACCAGCCCTCATATCGCAGCGGCAATCTGGTACGTGGAGTGAGACTTGAGTTCAAGGACGGCAGGCTTGAGCAGGCAAATGCTGAAGAAGGGGAGGATTTCCTGAAAAAACAGATCCGGATGGATGAAGGCGCATCCCTGGTGGGAGAGTTCTCTTTGACGGACAGGCGTTTCTCCCGCATCAGCAGCTTTATGGCCCACACCCTTTATGATGAGAATTACGGCGGCGACAACGGAAATTGTCATATTGCCCTGGGAGCATCCTATGCAGACACCTATGCCGGGGATCCCTCGCAGCTTACCCCGGAACTCAAGCAGGAGATGGGATTCAATGATTCAGCCCTGCACTGGGATCTTGTGAACACAGAGCCCAAAGAGGTGCATGCATACCTCCATAGTGGAGACGTCCTGACCATTTACCGGGACGGACAGTTTACCATTACTGATGTTTGATGGGGTATAATAAGATTCAAAAAGGGTAACCGTTCAGCACATTTTGTGTGTACTCTTGTTCTGGCCATCGGCGTCGGGGTCGGTATCGGTATCGGCTTCCGGCTCGGAGAGCCTACAGCTCGGAGAGGGTCGATAGAAAACCGAAAGCCAAAGTTGCGTGGGGCGTTCCCCAACAGCTTCGATGCCGATCCCGATTCCGATACCGACCCCGACAAAACCAGTTATCACGGTGAACAGTTACCAAAAAGGAAGTAATACATGAAAACAGTCAAGATTATGCCCTGCCTGGACATGAAGGAAGGCCGCGTGGTCAAGGGAGTCAACTTCGTAAACATAACCGATGCCGGGGACCCGGTGGAGCACGCGGCCTTTTACCAGCGCCAGGGAGCAGATGAACTGGCCATCCTGGATATCTCCGCCACCCAGGAGAACAGAAAGACCCGCCTGGAATGGGTGCGCAGCGTATCCGCGGTGATAAACATTCCCCTTACCGTGGGAGGAGGCATATCCTCCCTGGACGACATCAAGATGGTCCTGGATGCCGGGGCGGACAAGGTCTCCATGAGCAGCGCAGCGGTCAAAAATCCTGAGCTTATTGATCAGGCGGCCGTAGAATGCGGTTCTCACCGGGTCACCGTGGCCCTGGACGGGCGGCGCAACCAGCAGATGCCCTCCGGGTTTGAACTGGTAGTATCCGGAGGAACCAGACCCGTGGGCAAAGACGCAGTGGCCTGGGCCCGGGAATGCCAGGACCGCGGTGCAGGATGCCTTCTGCCCACCAGTATGGACGGAGACGGCACAAAAAACGGCTATGACCTGGAGTTTACCCGGGCCATATCTGATGCTGTTGATCTGCCGGTGGTGGCCTCCGGAGGAGCCGGGGAACCGGAGCACTTTTACCAGGGCGCTGTTGAGGGCGGGGCGCAGATCCTGCTGGCGGCTTCAGTATTTCATTACCGCACCCTGAGCATCACTGACGTCAAAAAGTACCTGCAGCAGAA
>PWGS01000152.1 GCA_003554505.1 Desulfonatronospira sp.
GAACTGGCTGCCCCGATCCGTTAACAGCTGCTTGGGCAAACCGTAGCTTTCCACGGCTTCCTGGAAGACCCGGTGGATGTTGTCCCCGCTTTGTGTGGTACAGACCCGGTGGGCCACGATGAACCGGCTATAATCGTCAAGAATAGAAACAAGGTAGAACCGGCCTTCTTTTTTCAGTCGGTAGTACATGATGTCCATCATCCACAGCTCTCCGGGCTCGAGCCGTTCAAAACGCCGGCTGCCTTTGGGCGGGCCTAAAGGGGCTTCTTCTGTCTTGAAACCGTGTTCTTCCAAAAGCCGCTTGGCTTTCCCCGGGGACATGTGCAGCCCATGGGTGCGCAAAAGCTGCTTGGTGAGTTTGACCACCCCGTAGTACGGATGCTGGCGTTTCAGGTCCAGTAGCTTTTCTTCGGCATCATCGCCGGGGCTGTTTTCCTGCTGGGAATTGCCTTCCTGGGCTGGCTCTGCAGCGAACTGCTTGCGCCAGGCGTAAAAGCTGGCATCGGAGATGCCGAAGTGCTTGCAGGCTTTTTTCACCGGTAGGCCTGAGCTTTTGATCAACTCCACAAGTCTTTGTTTTTCTTCTCTGGTGTACTGCATGAATATCGCCTCCTCATGATGGTTGGGGATAATCATGCCGGTAATTCACCTGACAAAGCTCTAGGTACCCTAGTGTCAGGTGATCTCCCAGGGAAAAAGTCTACTAGAATTATAGCTCAGCACAGTTAAGTAAGTTTTGTAGAGCGGAGATAATTATGGAAAAAAACAAAAAGGTTGCTTTGTTGAAAGACTTTTTTAATTCCAGGGAAGGCATTAGCCTTGCATTCCTGTTTGGTTCTTCTGCATCAGGGAGAACAAGAAATGATTCTGATGTAGATATTGCCGTATATTTTTCAAAAGGATATACGAATGAAGATATTGAAGCGCTCTGGAATGAGCTGGAGTTACTTTTAAAATCAGAGGTGGATCTGTTGCTTATGAACAAGGATAACCCCATTTTGGTTTGGGAAGCTTTAAGGGGTGTACCGCTTCTTATCAGGGATCAATCATTTTACCTGGAATACATGCTCCAGGTCTCCAGGGAAGCCGAGGATTTACAGGATTTCGTTATTGATCTCTATAGGAGAAGACAGGCGTTAAGGGGTGAAGCTCGTTGACACCACTGGCGAAATCTCAAAAAGAATCTATTATTCGGCGCATTTCTTTTATAATACTTCCAGAAAATTTGGCTAAAAAGATGGGGGAGCTTTCCAGGACCAGGAACATTCTAGCCCACCAGTATTTAAGTTTGAAATGGGAAAAGCTAAAATCATTTATTGAAGAAGCTCCCTGGGCTGTAAAAGAATTTATTTGCTCTGTTAATCACTTATTGGAACCTGATAATGACTGAAGACAGGCATTCCCTCACTTTAAACACCAGAACTACAGATGACTAAAGTCCTTGCTTGAAGCAAATTGTTCACAGCATGTGCCCCTAAACAATTCACAGCAGGAGTCATTTTTGTGGTAAAATTGAGATGAAATAGATAAAGGAAGGGAGTAAGAAAATGCAATTAAAAGATAAAATATTAAAAGACATTGATAATCTCGAGCCAGAGCTATTGCCAATGGTTTATGATTATATAAAAACATTAAAGAAGTCCAGCAGCAGTTCAGGGAAAGGCCAAGGAAGTTCTATTTCCCATAAAAAAGTTCAAGAATTATTATCATCGTCGGAATCAAGTTGGTCTGATGATATAACCCAGGAAAGAGAAGAAAGAATATGAATTCCTTTTTCTTTGACACATCTGCCCTGGTAAAAATTTATCATCGAGAAATTGGGACTGAAATGGTAGAAGATATTTATGAGAACACCAATAATAAGTTATTCATTTCTCAGCTATCAAAAGTGGAATATATTTCTGCATTATGCAAAAAATTGAGAAGTAATGAAATAAGCAAAGAAGCATTTGAGTTTGCCCATGCTAAGTTTAATTTTGACAGCATAAACATGTTTCAGGTTGTTCCTTTTTATGCTGATATTTTAGATGAAGCTGAAAGATTAATTCACAAATATGGGTAGAAGCAGGAATTAAGAACCTTGGATGCAATACAACTGTCGGCATATCAGACAATAATGGATCAAAAAGCTTATTTCGTCTGTGCTGACAAAAAATTGTATGCTTTGGCCAAATTTTTGAACTTAAATGTTTACCAATTGGATTTTATGTAATTATGATCGAACAGCAAGGTGTAAAAATTGACCTAAATAGCCCCAGGAGTTGAGATTAATCCTGCAAAAAAATCAGGTAAACCTGTGATCGCAGGCACAAGAGTACCAGTTGAACTTATGCTGGGCAAACTTGCGAGCGGGATGCTATATGAAGATATTATTTCAGAATACGATCCCCGACTCCATGACAATAGGCGGCGACCAGCTGATCCTGTGCCGGCACATCCTTATGGAAAGATTGGAATCTGTGTTAATGCGTGTTATAATCTGGAGAGAATCTAGCCAGCATGGACAGGTCGACCCGGAAGGTTTTGATTATTACAATTTCAGTATTGTCGCTGGTCATCTTGACCGTGTATTTGTTCGGAAATGTGTTTACATAACGGATACACCAAATAATGCATTAAGCTGATCAAGAACTATTTATTCCTGCATTTCACTTGAACTCTGAGGGGTGCCAAGGTGCCAAACGATGCACTGGAAACACCAGAACTACAGATGACGTATTTATTCCTGGCATTGTCCCTCGGATCCCTTTTCCTCAGAAGATGGGCTCTCTTTACGTAGGAGTTTATACATGTTACACCTATCTATTTCCTC
>PWGS01000244.1 GCA_003554505.1 Desulfonatronospira sp.
CTGTCGGACACGTCTGACCTGTCCGACACGAAGTACTACCGCAATTACAGGAGGAAGACTTGTCTAAGCTTTATCGCAGGCTGCCTTCGGTGGATGCTGTTCTGGCCAGGGCGGCCCAGGACCGTGAGGTCAACGGACTGCCCCGGAATATGCTCCGGGACCTGGTGAATGACTTTCTGGACCTGTGCCGCGAGGAGATCCGCTCCGGGGCAATAGCCCGCGAGAGCGACTTGGAAACAGAAACCTTGTGGCCCAGGCTGCAGGCTTATCTCAGGGCTCATTCCAGGCCGCATTTCCGGCGGGTCATAAACGCCACCGGGGTGGTTATCCATACCAACCTGGGCCGCTCCATTCTCACCCACGAGGCTGCCGCCTCCGTGAGCGAGGCATGCAGGCACTATTCCAACCTGGAATTTTCCCTGGATACAGGCCAGAGGGGCAGCCGGTATTCCCACGTGGAAGATCTGCTCTGCCGCATTTCCGGGGCCGAGGCCGGGCTGGTGGTGAACAACAACGCTGCCGCAGTCCTGCTGGTACTGGATACACTGGCCAAGGGCAGGGAAGTGGTGGTCTCCAGGAGCCAGCTGGTGGAGATAGGCGGGTCTTTCCGTATCCCGGAGGTCATGGCCAAGTCCGGGGCCAAGCTCAGAGAAGTCGGGGCCACCAACCGCACTCACTTAAAGGACTATCGCCAGGCCATCGGCCCCGAGACCGGGGCGCTCATGAAAGTGCATACCTCCAATTATCGCATCATCGGATTCTATAAGGAAGTGCCCCTGAAGGAACTGGTTCAGCTTGGCCGGGAGCACGATCTGCCGGTCCTGGAAGACATGGGCAGCGGCAATTTTTTTGACTTTCAGGCCCACGGATATAACTTCATGCCTGAGCCTACCGTGCAGCAGGTGATCCGCGACGGGGCCTCGGTGGTGTCCTTCAGCGGGGATAAGCTCCTGGGCGGCCCCCAGGCCGGGATTATCCTGGGGGAAAAAAAATATATAGATCCTATCAAGAAAAATCCCATGAACAGGGCCCTGCGCATAGACAAGATGACCCTGGCCGCTTTGGAATCCACACTCAGGATGTACCTGGACCCGGAGCTGGCCAGAAGCAAAATTCCTACCCTGCGCATGATAACCGCCGGGGAGAAAGAGCTGCGGCAAAAGGCCCGCCGGCTTAAAAACCGCATACAGAAAAGCATCCAGGCGGACATGGAAATTAAGGTTTTTCCGGCCCAGTCCAGAGTGGGCGGCGGGGCCTTTCCGGAGCAGGATCTGCCCACAACACTTGTGGGGATCAAGCTGGTCGGATTGAGCTGCGAAGACATCCGCAGCAGGCTTTTAAATACAGATCCCCCTCTGGTGGGGCGGGTTGAGGAGGATTTTTTCTGCCTGGATCCCAGGACCATTGACGATTCCGAAATGGGGATGGTGGTTTCGGTGCTCAAGGATATCCTTTGAAAGTAAAGACAACTAACTGATAATACAGGGGAATATATGGAGTTCAAGACCAGGAACTGCTGGCAGGTGTACAAGAGCAAGAAGCACAGGGGGGCCATGGACAAGATGGCCCGCAGGTACGTGGATTTTCTGAGCCGGTGCAAGACAGAGCGCGAGACAGTGGAGTGGGTGCGCTCCAGGGCCGTGGAAAACGGTTTTTCAGAGGACTGGAGTTCGGATAAGGTTTTCAAGGTGCACAAGGGCAAGAGCATCTTTCTGGCCTGGAAGGGAAAACAGCCCCTGGCCCAGGGAGTGCGCCTGCTGGGGGCGCATGCCGATACCCCGCGCCTGGATCTCAAACAGAGACCGGTTTACGAAGAGTGCCAGGTGAGCCTGGCCAAGACCCATTATTACGGGGGCATCCGCAAGCACCAGTGGCTGGCCAGGCCCCTGGCCCTGCACGGGGTGATAATCAAGACCGACGGTACCAGGATTGACGTGAACATCGGCGAGAAAGAAAGTGATCCGGTGTTTACCGTGTCCGACCTGCTGCCCCACCTGGCCCAGAAGCAGATTGAAAAGAAGTTGTCCCAGGCCTTTGAGGCCGAGAAGCTGAATGTGGTCCTGGGGCATGTCCCGTATGCTCAGGGAAAGAAAAATTCCGGGGAGGATACGGAAAAAAAGGCGGTCAAAAAGAACGTTCTGCCCCTTTTGAACCAGAAGTTCGGTATTGTGGAGGAGGATCTTTACAGTGCAGAACTGCAGGCGGTTCCGGCAGGCCCGGCCAGGTTCGTGGGGCTGGACCAGGGGCTTATCGGCGGTTACGGTCACGATGACCGGGTGTGTGTCTTCACCGGCATGGAGGCCTTTTTGCAGAAGGGTGAGCCCCGGTACACCCGGGTAGCCATTTTCTGGGACAAGGAGGAGATCGGCTCCGAGGGCTCCAGCAGCGCCAGGTCCCTGTTCATGCAGTACTGCCTGGAAGAACTCCTGGAGAACTGGGAGCCCGTGACCCGTCCCAGGACCATGTACTCCGCCACCCGGGCCGTATCCGCCGACGTGCATGCGGCCATGGACCCGGATTATCAGGACGTGCATGAAAAGCTCAATGCCTCACTGATAGGCCACGGTCCGGTGTTCTGCAAGTTCACCGGACACAGGGGCAAGGTGGGGGCCAATGACGCCCACGCCGAATACATCGGCTGGCTGCGCGGGGTGCTGAACAAGGCCGGCGTGCCGTGGCAGATGGCTGAAACCGGCAAGGTGGACCTGGGCGGAGGAGGTACTGTGGCCAAATTCCTGGCGGTATACGGCATGGATATTATAGATTTCGGGCCCGGGGTGCTGGGGATGCACAGCC
>PWGS01000187.1 GCA_003554505.1 Desulfonatronospira sp.
CTGTCGGACACGTCTGACCTGTCCGACACGAAGTACTACCGCAATTACAGGAGGAAGACTTGTCTAAGCTTTATCGCAGGCTGCCTTCGGTGGATGCTGTTCTGGCCAGGGCGGCCCAGGATCGTGAGCTGGCCGGGCTGCCCCGGAATATGCTCCGGGACCTGGTGAATGACTTTCTGGACCTGTGCCGCGAGGAGATCCGCTCCGGGGCAATAGCCCGGGAGAGCGACCTGGAAACAGAAACCTTGTGGCCCAGGCTGCAGGCTTATCTCAGGGCTCATTCCAGGCCGCATTTCCGGCGGGTTATAAACGCCACCGGGGTGGTTATCCATACCAACCTGGGCCGTTCCATTCTCACCCACGAGGCTGCTGCTTCCGTGAGCGAGGCATGCAGTCACTACTCCAACCTGGAATTTTCCCTGGAGACCGGCCAGAGGGGCAGCCGCTATTCCCACGTGGAAGACCTGCTGTGCCGCATTTCCGGGGCTGAGGCCGGTCTGGTGGTGAACAACAACGCTGCCGCAGTCCTGCTGGTGCTGGACACCCTGGCCAAGGGCAGGGAAGTGGTGGTCTCCAGGAGCCAGCTGGTGGAGATAGGCGGGTCATTTCGTATCCCGGAGGTCATGGCCAAGTCCGGCGCGCATTTAAGGGAAGTCGGGGCCACCAACCGTACTCACTTAACGGACTATCGCCAGGCAATTGGCCCGGACACCGGGGCGCTCATGAAAGTGCACACCTCCAATTACCGCATCATCGGGTTCTACAAGGAAGTCCCCCTGAAAGAGCTGGTTCAGCTGGGCCGGGAGCATGATCTGCCGGTCATAGAGGATATGGGCAGCGGCAATTTTTTTGACTTTCAGGCCCACGGTTATAACTTCATGCCTGAGCCCACCGTGCAGCAGGTGATCCGCGACGGGGTCTCGGTGGTCTCCTTCAGCGGGGATAAGCTTCTGGGCGGCCCCCAGGCCGGGATCATCCTGGGGGAAAAGAAATATATCGACCCCATCAAGAAAAATCCCATGAACCGGGCCCTGCGCATAGACAAGATGACCCTGGCCGCCCTGGAGTCGACTCTCAGGATGTACCTGGACCCGGAGCTGGCCAGGCAGAGGATCCCCACCCTGCGCATGATAACCGCAGGGGAAAAGGATCTTCTGCAAAAGGCCCGCAGGCTTAAAAACCGCATCCGAAAAAATATCAGGGCGGATATGGAACTTGCGGTTTTTCCGGCCCAGTCCAGGGTGGGGGGCGGGGCCTTTCCGGAGCAGGATCTGCCCACAACACTTGTGGGCATCAAGATTGCCGGATTGAGCTGCGAAGACATTCGAAGCAGGCTTTTAAATACAGATCCACCTCTGGTGGGGCGGGTTGAGGAGGATTTTTTCTGTCTGGATCCCAGGACCATTGACGATTCCGAAATGGGGATGGTGGTTTCGGTGCTCAAGGGTATCCTTTGAAAGTAAAACCAACTAACTGATAATACAGGGGAATATATGGAGTTCAAGACCAGGAACTGCTGGCAGGTGTACAAGAGTAAGAAGCACAGGGGGGCCATGGACAAAATGGCCCGCAGTTATGTGGAGTTTCTGAGTCGGTGCAAGACAGAGCGCGAAACCGTGGAGTGGGTGCGCTCCAGGGCCGTGGAAAACGGTTTTTCAGAGGACTGGAGTTCGGATAAGGTTTTCAAGGTGCACAAGGGCAAGAGCATCTTCCTGGCCTGGAAGGGAAAACAGCCCCTGGCCCAGGGGGTGCGCCTGCTGGGGGCGCATGCCGATACCCCGCGCCTGGATCTCAAGCAGAGACCGGTTTACGAGGAGTGCCAGGTGAGCCTGGCCAAGACCCATTACTACGGAGGCATCCGCAAGCACCAGTGGCTGGCCAGGCCCCTGGCCCTGCACGGGGTGATAATCAAGACCGACGGCACCAGGATAGACGTAAACATCGGCGAGAAAGAAAGTGATCCAGTGTTCACCGTGTCCGATCTGCTGCCGCATCTGGCCCAGAAGCAGATTGAAAAAAAGCTTTCCCAGGCCTTTGAGGCCGAGAAGCTGAACGTCGTCCTGGGACATAGGCCTTATTCCCGGGACACAAAAGACTCCGGGGAAGAGGGGGAAAAAAAGTCGGTTAAAAAAAACGTCCTGCACCTTTTGAACCAGAAGTTCGGCATTGTGGAGGAGGATCTCTACAGTGCGGAACTGCAGGCGGTTCCGGCAGGCCCGGCCAGGTTCGTGGGGCTGGACCAGGGTCTTATCGGCGGTTACGGTCACGATGACCGGGTATGCGTCTTCACCGGCATGGAGGCCTTTTTGCAGGAGGGTGAGCCCCGGTACACCAGGGTGGCCATTTTCTGGGACAAGGAGGAGATCGGCTCCGAAGGCTCCAGTAGTGCCAGGTCCCTGTTCATGCAGTACTGCCTGGAAGAACTCCTGGAGAACTGGGAGCCCGGGACCCGTCCCAGGACCATGTACTCCGCCACCCGGGCCGTATCCGCCGACGTGCATGCGGCCATGGACCCGGATTACCAGGATGTACATGAAAAGCTCAATGCCTCCCTGATAGGCCACGGTCCGGTGTTCTGCAAATTCACCGGGCACAGGGGCAAGGTGGGGGCCAATGATGCCCACGCCGAATATATCGGCTGGTTGCGGGCAATACTCAACAGGGCAGGCGTACCCTGGCAGATGGCTGAAACCGGCAAGGTGGACCTGGGCGGAGGAGGTACTGTGGCCAAATTCCTGGCGGTATACGGCATGGATATTATAGATTTCGGGCCCGGGGTGCTGGGGATGCACAGCC
>PWGS01000294.1 GCA_003554505.1 Desulfonatronospira sp.
TACCCCAGTATCCTGTAATGCACAGCAGGGGCGATGGTGAAATCGAATCTGTCGATTTCACCCAGGGCCTTGTGTACCGCTTCGGCCTGGGCCTTGTGGGTCAAAAAGACTATGGGCACGCCGCCTCCCTGGGGCAGGGCCTCCCTCTGCACCACCTGGGCGATGCTGATATTATGCTCGCTCATGACCCCGGCTACCGCTGCCAGCACCCCGGGCTTGTCCTGGGCGGTAAAGCGGAAGTAATGCCTGCTTACGGCCACTTCCGGCCTGATGATTTCGGCTTTGGGCAGGACTTTTTCCAGAAAGCCGGTGTTGTTGGGAACGGCATTGTCCCGGGCCAGGGCCAGGATATCCGAAAGAACGGCGCTTCCGGTGGGCAGATCCCCGGCGCCCTGGCCGTAAAGCATCACCTGCCCCACGGCATTGCCGTCTATGAGGATGGAGTTGTACGGTCCTTCCACCTTGGCCAGGATATGGTCATTGGGCAGAAGGGCCGGAAAGACCCCGGCCTGCAGGTGACCGGATTTTTCGCGCACCTGGGCGATGAGTTTCAGGGTGCATCCGAACTCCGCAGCCATGGCTATATCCATGGATCTGGCCCCTGAGATGCCCTGTACCGGAAGGATGCTTAAGGGATAATCCCCTCCGTAGGCCAGGCGGATAAGCAGCACCAGCTTGTGCGCCGCGTCCAGGCCGTCAATATCCAGGGACGGGTCAGCCTCGGCATAACCCAGATCCTTGGCTGCCTGCAGCGCGGTTTCAAAGTCCTGGCCCTTCCTGGTCATTTCGCTCAGGATAAAATTGGCGGTGCCGTTCAAGATTCCAGTCAAAGACCTGATGCGGTCCCCGGAGAGGCTTTCCTTGAGGGTCTGGACTATGGGTATCCCCCCGGCCACGCTGGCTTCATAGTAAAGCCCCACTCCCTGTTCCCGGGCCAGGGCGAAAAGCTCGTTGCCCTTTTCCGCCAGCAGAGCCTTGTTGGCGGTGACCACGTGCTTGTTTTCCCTGAGGGCCCTGGTAATGACGGTATGGGCTGTTTCCAGACCGCCCATGAGCTCCACCACCATGTCCACCTGGGGATCATGCACCAGATCTTCAAGATCGGTGACCATTGTGGTCTCGGGTCCAGGGATCACGGAGCGCTTTTTGCCTGGGTCTCGAACCAGAACCTTCTGGATCCTGAGTTCCTTTCCCAGCCTTCTCTTGATCCAGTCGCTGTTTTCCTGGATGATCCTGGCCAGACCCGTTCCCACGGTACCAAATCCAGCCAGACCTAAATTTATGACCTTTTTCTGCACTAATACCCTCCAGAAACTTATGCTGTAATTTTTAACCCAGAACCTTCTTTACACCCCGCAGGGCCTGATTGATGCGATGCCGGTTCTCCACCAGGGCGAACCGGACATGGTCATCACCGTAATGGCCGAATCCCAGACCCGGAGAGACCGCCATCTTGCCCTCCTGCAAAAGCAGCTTGGAAAACTCCACTGAGCCCATTTTGCGAAATTCCTCCGGAATCTTGGCCCACACGAACATGGTAGCCCTGGGCTTCTCCACTCTCCAGCCGATGCGGTTAAGACCATCCACCAGGGCGTCTCTGCGGTCCTTGTAAGTGTCCACGATCTCCTGCACACAATCCTGGGGACCGTTCAAGGCAATAATGGAAGCAATCTGGATGGGCTGAAAAATACCGTAATCCAGGTAACTCTTGATACGGGTCAGAGCGTGCACCATATCCTTGTTGCCGCAGCAGAATCCCATACGCCAGCCGGGCATGGAATAGCTCTTGGACATGGAAAAGAATTCCACTCCCACATCCCTGGCCCCGGGAATCTCCAGCATGCTCGGGGGCCGGTACCCGTCAAAACACAGGTCTGCATAGGCCAGGTCATGAATGACCCAGATGTTGTGCTCCTTGGCAAAGTCCACGATTTTCTGGAAAAAATCCTTGTCCACCACTGCTGTGGTGGGGTTGTGGGGATAACAGATGATAAGCAGCTTGGGCATGGGCCAGGTCTGTCTGGTGGCGGTCAAAAGATCCTCAAAAAAATCCCGGTCCAGCCCGATGGGTACCCTGCGCACGTCCGCCCCGGCAATAATGGCGGAATAGGGATGTATGGGATAGGTGGGGTCCTGGGAAAAGACCACGTCTCCGGGGCTGAGCATGGCCAGGGCCAGATGGGACAGGCCTTCCTTGGCCCCCATGGTGGCGATGGCCTCGGTTTCGGGGTCCAGATCCACGTTGTAGCGCCTTTTATACCAGTCGCAGATGGCCTTGCGCAGATTGGGGATGCCCTTGGATGCGGAATATCTGTGATTGACGCCTTTGGAGGCCGCCTCCACCAGCTTGTCCACTATATGCTGGGGCGTAGCCAGGTCCGGGTTGCCCATGCCCAGATCAACAATATCCTCACCCTTGCGGCGAAGCTGCATTTTAAGATCATTAACAATGGCGAAAACATAGGGAGGGAGCCTGTTTATCCGTGCAAATTCAGCCATGTACTACTCCTGCGGATGTATTGGGTTTGATGAGCTTGCAAAGCAACTGAACCTGAAACATATGCCGATTCAGGCACAAATAGGTATTGTAATTGCTGCTCTGGTCAAATGTCAAATAATTGGTTGACGCTTACATTTACATTGGTTATTTTTTCTTAATAGGGCATGGCATGAGAGGTTACTGTGTGCAGGTCCGCAAAAGGAGAGGTGGCCGAGTCGGCTGAAGGCGCTCGCCTGCTAAGCGAGTAAGGGCTTAACCGTCCTTCGAGGGTTCAAATCCCTCCCTCTCCGCCACA
>PWGS01000265.1 GCA_003554505.1 Desulfonatronospira sp.
ACCATCTGATAAAATTGGTCAATCTATGCGCACCGCTGATATCCAGGGTCCGGGGGCTTTGCAAACCGGGCGTAAACTGTCTGAACGACGTAGGAAGCGTTAATCAAAACCGTAAAACACCTAACTTTATTTAAAGCATGTTATCGAGGTTATTCTGGCTTAAAAACTCGTGTACAGGTTTTGATTTACGCTTCCTGGGAGTGAGTTTTTACGTCCTGTTTGCGAAGTCCCCGGACCCTGGTGCATAGTTACATCTTTAGTAACGATCCACAATAATTTTTTACCGGAATAAGCTCAGGCCCGAAGTGTGCTGAACAGTGCCTGTTTTCTTAACACCGATTTTTCCAGGCATATCCACCTGTGACTGTCAGGTTTAATAACCATGCATAAAACACGATTTATAATAACTTTACTCCTCCTGTTCTTCATTGCCGCATGCGCGGAAAAAAAAGTGGTCACCGCCCCTCCCAGACCGGACCTGCATCAAAGGGCGGCCCAGGCCTGGGAGGCCGAGGATCATCCCGCTGCCCAGGAGCTCTATTCCCGGCTCCTGGAAGAATTTGAACTGGAAAAGAACCATGAAATCATGGCCTGGAAAAGGCTGGCCGTAAGCGCAGGTGAAAACCGCGACTACCAAAAATCCATGCAGGCCCTTGAGAACTGGGGCGAGCTGGACCCCGGGGCCCGGGAAAAGTGGCGGTGGCACTATTACTACTCTGCGGCCCTGAAAGAAACCGAGACAGAGCAGAAATACCTGGGCTACCTCCAGAGTCTTTACACGGATGAATCCAGGCCGTTCCACCTGAGGCACGAGGCGGCACTGCACCTGGCAGACAGCCACCTGGAAAACCACAGGTATCCTGAAGCGATGGACGCCCTGAAAAATATCCACCACCTGGCTTATACCGATGAGCAGAAAGCCCGTCTTGAAGGATCCAGCAAAGATCTTTTTTTGGCAATGGATCCGGAAGAGCTCCAAAAAGCTGCTGAATTCATGGACAGGGATCAAAAACTTTATTTCCCGGACAATCTTTTCTGGTGGTCCTATTCAATCAGTCGACTCCAGGACGACCATGACCTGTGGCAATCCCTGCGGCCCGGGCTGATGGAGATAGCCCGGCAGAGCCGGCTGGTTCACCGTGCTCCCCTGAAGGAAGTACTTAAAGAGTGGGAGGAAAAACTGGGCAGGCCCGCTCCGGTCATGGCTCTTCTTCTGCCCCTGAGCGATGATTATTCCTCCGTGGGCTGGAAAATCATGCGCGGTGCCGGCCTGGCCCACTGGGATCTTTTGAGCAGCGGACTGGAGGTCAGGGTCAAAACAGTAAACACCAGCAATCCCGGCTGGATTGAAGAGTTGAAACAGATGGACAACGTTTCCCTGGTGGGAGGTCCCCTGTCCGGGAAAGACTGGGACAGGATACTGGAGGCGGACCTGCACCGGGAAATGGTTTTTCTGACCTTTCTGCCCTCCGTGGAAGAGGAAGGCGCCAGTGCATGGCGCTTTTTCCCCAGTGCCAGGGATCAGGTGCGCTCCCTTCTGGAACTGGGCATTCAAGAGATGGACATCCAGGATTTCGCGGTAATGTATCCGGAGGAGGATTTCGGCCGCTCATATGCGGAAATCTTCTGGGAGGAAGCCCGGGATATGGACGGCCGGGTCAAGGGCATGCAGAGCTACCCCACTGACGACCATGCCAGCTGGAACCGCATCGTGTCCTCTTTTCTGGAAATCACCGATCCCGACGACCCTTTCCTGGACCCTGATCCCGGATTTGAGGCGGTGTTCATCCCGGACACTCTGTCCAGGGCCCAGGGACTCATCCCGCAATTTTTCTACTTCAACGTCGACCATCTTGTATTTCTGGGGCCCATGCTCTGGTATCAGGGGTATTCTCCCGGGACTCTGGAACAGCAGTTCTTCTCCCTGGCCCTTGGCTGCGGGGCCTGGAACAGCCACAATCCCTCCGGTCCGGCCAGGAAACTCAGCCAAGGACTGGGGGAAACCCTTCAGGGGGAAGCAGATCTCTGGGTGGCCCTGGGCTACGATTTTGTCCGTTTTGCTACCAGGTTCGGAGATATGCCCTCCCCTGAAGACAGCGATGAAATAAACCGCATCTTGTCCGGCAACGAATTCAACTCCTGGAGCATGGCCCCCATCAACTGGGACGAAGAAGGCAAAGCCTCCCAGGACCTGTTCGTGTTCCGGATGGATCGCCATGAGCTGCAGCCTGCGGACCCTGAAGCTCTTAAATGGACCATAGAAGCCAGGCAGCAGAGGAGAGCCATGTGGCTGGAGCGCTTGAGAGAACAGAAAAGAGAGGAAGGGAGTACACAACAGTGAACATTGATAAAGACTACGTCGGCAGGATAGCTGCACCGGCCAGGCTGGAGACATCCCCGGAGCAGGCCGAAAAATTCGCTTCCCAGTTCCGGGATATCATCGGCTACATGGACAGCCTCAACCAGGTGGATACTTCCGGGGTGGAACCTTTTTACTCCCCTTCGGAAAACATATCCGTGCTGCGCGAGGATGAAAGCCGGAGCACCAGCGAGCGCGGCGAGCTGCTGTCCAGTGCCCCGCACCATGACGGGGAATACTTTATTGTTCCCAGGATAATCTAGTTTCCATCCGGAAAGTCTTTCCGGATGAAAACTAATCGTAACTGTTCACCATGATAACTGGTTTTGTCGGGGTCGGTATCGGAATCGGGATCGGTATCGAAGCTGTTGGGGAAGGCCCCACGCAACTTTGGCTTTCGGTTTTCTATCGACCCCGAT
>PWGS01000063.1 GCA_003554505.1 Desulfonatronospira sp.
GAGAGGGTCGATAGAAAACCGAAAGCCAAAGTTGCGTGGGGCCTTCCCCAACAGCTTCGATACCGATCCCGATTCCGATACCGACCCCGACAAAACCAGTTATCATGGTGAACAGTTACAACAAATTAAAGATTGCAGCTGTTCACCATGTTCCATGGATCTGCAGCTTTACGCCTGGATTGTCCAGCTTCATCAGGTGGTGAACACTGCGATTTTCAAGACGAATCCGGGCATAATTCGCTTAATTGCGGTCGAAGTAACCGCTGATACTGCTGAACTCCATAAATTGCAGCTGATAAGGATAAAAATCCAAATTTTGCATTAAAGAGTCGAAAACCGGCTTGACACCAAAAAAACTGTTTTTTTCCGTGGGATCAACATGCAATAAAATAAGCCCATTTTTATAAATTCTTATTCTAAATCCGTTAATACCGGCCTTTAGCAAATAATCTTCTGCTTCACCCAGCCTTTGGACCAGGTCTGAATCAAGATGATATCCATATTCAAAACGTGTAAAGAGACAGGACCGTGAAAAACGGGGAATATCCATGTGCATATCTTTTGCCAGCTTTTCCACCATGCTGCGGTGGAAACCCAGGCTTGCAAAAGGGGTTTTGATACCCAGCTCATTAATAGCCGTATGGCCTGGTCTATATTTTAAAAGATCGGATCCGTTGGTGCCGTCGATTATTGACGTATCAGGATTTACTAAATCTTTTAATCTGGAGTAAAGAATATATTTACAGTAATAGCATCGATTCAAAGGGTTGGAAGAAAAATTGCAATCCTCAAGAGGATTACAGTGAATAAATGTGTGGGGTACAGAATTATGCCCAACCCACTTCCGGACACGCTCCGCCTCATAGGAAGTTAAATGGGGTCCGTAGAAAGTATACGCAGAGAACTCTATCCCGTTTTCACGACAGAAAAAGGTCAGAGTCGAGCTGTCCCCCCCCCCGGACAGGGCTATAGCCAGGGGGGAATGGGAGATCAGATAATTACGTAGCGTTTCAGTTGGATTCAATTTTGTCCTGAGCCTGGGTCAGAAAAAAATCGCCGGACTGGATCCATTCCTTCAGCTGATCTGCTATTTCCAGGGACATGGAATAACTGGTCAGGGGTACAGTGGATACTTTCTTATCGTTTATCTCAACGCTGCCGGAAAGGAGCTGCTCATAGGTAACATAGGCCAGAATTTTGGCTTTGCCTGCTCCGTATTCGTATCCGTAATCTATAACCGGCATATGGATATCTGCATCATCAACACCTGCATACCAGGCTATCTCCTCGTTGAGAACCGGAATGGGAATACCCAGTCCTACAGCCATTGAACACCCGTAACCGGCGAAACTGATGCCCCGGATATATCTGGGATTCATCTTCTTCAGGTCTCCTTTCACCATGAGTGTCCCTGCAGGCATCTTGGGGATACCGCGTTCATTTCTGGGCGGATCGGGATTGTGTTGAGTCCCCTCACCGATAACATATCCTGTCCCTCCCCCGAGAAAAATTCTCGTACCAAGTCCGGTGGTCAGCAAATATGGATCATTGAAGAGTGGACTGAGGGAGCCGGCAGTGGCAAAATTAAGATTGCCCATATTAGCCCGCAGAGGCCCCATGTAAGTATATTTAATCTTGTTGGTCAAATTTACTGCACAGTTATAATTCTGGTAAGCGTTTCTGGGGTTGAGAAGAACTGCATTTTTGAGCTCGTCTAGGGTTACATCCTTTTCCAGAAGCTTTCTTGGATAACAATCAGTACCATATCCTTGAATACGCAAATGAACAGAATTCCCCCGGACGAGATTTTCTATTACATGACCTCCGCCGTAGGCGAAAGTGCCGGGATAAACCTTGTTTAAAGGATCATTCTCTACTGTTTCAGTTACACCGATAAAGGAGTCGGCTGCTGCTAAACCGCCATAACATAATACATTATCCAGCCATATTCTGTGGCCTTTGATCATGGGCGGTTTCTGTGCAAAATTAAAAAACATGCCAGAGGAACACATGGGAGAAAAAGTACCGGTAGTTACGACATCCACTTCCCTGGCAGCCTGGCCCTTACCCTTATCCTTGACCATGGAGGCCATTTGGCGGGCATTAACAACAACAGCCCTTCCCGAGCGTATTTTCTGGTTTATCTCGTCGATGGTTCTGGATACCTTTTTTGTATCAGATGACATGAATATTATCCTGCAGGTGTTGTAATATTGTTAATAATTATAAATCTTTCAATTGGTTAGAACAATTTTAAATTTAATGTGATTTTTATATTAAAAAGGGAAATCTTGCAAGATAATTCAAACAGGCTCAAAAAAATCAGTCAGTATTAACGAGACTAAAAAAACCGGTATTGATGAATGTAAATATATATATAAATTTCAAAGAGTTATATAAAAAAATCTATTTTACAAAATAGAAAAAACAGGATATATAAGGGATGTTTCGGCAACAGGAAAAATTGATATTTTTCATATTTCAAAAAAACATCGGACAGAGAAAAATACCCCAAAAAATAAATTATTTGTAACTATTCACCATCTGATAAAATTGGTCGATCTATGCGCACCGCTGATATCCAGGGTCCGGGAGCTTTGCAAACTGGGCGTAAACTGTATAAGCGACGCGTAGTCACGCCTTTGGCGTGATTAATCAAAACCGTAAAACACCGAACTTTATTTAAAGCATGTTATCGAGGTTATTCTGGCTTAAAAACTCGTGTACAGGTTTTGATTTACGCTTCCTAGGAGCTCGCCCTGTTAAACACCGCA
>PWGS01000191.1 GCA_003554505.1 Desulfonatronospira sp.
CTGCTGTGTTGGCCAGGGTGTTCAGGGTCAAAATGGCGGTAATGGGCTGGTCGATCCTGGAACGCAGTTTATACAGCAACTGCCCGCTTTTTTTCTTTTCCTTCTTAAGCCTTTCTATAAAACTCCAGGGTACGGAGTAAAGCGCAGCCTCGGCGATGGAACAAAATGCGGATACAACCACCGCAAGGGAGAAGGCAATGATGAGCTCCCACATATATGATCAGCAGCTAACAGAAGGCTGCACCGGAAGCAAGCATAACCTGGATCAGGCATGCAGGCATGCACCAGCAGAGCAGAAGCTATTTCATGGCCGCCGAGTTGCCGGCAACCCAGCCCGTGGAAAAAGCCGCCTGGAGATTGTAGCCGCCTGTGTCAGCGTCGATGTCCAACACCTCGCCTGCAAAGTAAAGGCCACTTACTTTTCTGGACTGCATGGTCCTGGGGTCCACCTCTGAAAGCTTCACTCCTCCAGAGGTGATTATGGCCTCGTTGAAAGACCTGTATCCGGTGATGGCCATGCACAGCTCCTTGCCCCACATACGCAGATCCTTCTGCTCCCGGGACGTGAGCTCACTGCCGGGTTTGTCCGGGTCAATCCCGGACTTCTCCAGAAAGACGGGGATCATTTTTATAGGCAGAAATTCCTTGAGAAGATTGGAGATCTTTTTTCTGCCCCGGGCATGCATCCGGCTGGAGATCCTGGATTTCAAGGCGGCATGACTCACCGCAGGTTTCAGGTCAATGACCAGCTTGACTTCCTGGTTCCGGCTCAGGGCCGGGACCGCCCCCCTGCTAAGAGGGAGTATAATGGGGCCGGATACTCCGAAATGGGTGAAAAGCATCTCCCCGAAGGCTTCCGCCTGCTTTCTGCCCTGGATATATATCCCGGCCTGCACGTTTCTCAGGCTTAAGCCCTGCAGCATAGGGGCGGTGTCGCCTGCCGTCTCCAGGGGGACCAGGCCTGGATAAACCGGAACAATTTCATGCCCCAGAGCCCGGGCCAGGGCGTAGCCGTCTCCGGTGGATCCGGTGGCCGGGTAGGATGCACCCCCTGTAGCAATGACGATATTCTCGCCCCGAATGAACTCTTCTGTTGCACCATGCTTGTCCGCCACCACCCCGCGGACCCGGCCCTGCTCTGCAACGATCTTCCTGACGTCCCTGCCAGACTTTATTTTTACCCCGGTCTTCTTTACCCATCCAACCAGGGTGCTCACCACGTCAGAGGCCTGCTGGGTGCGCGGGAACACCCTGCCCCCGCGTTCTTCCTCAGTCTCAAGTCCCAGGGAGTTGAAAAAATAAACAAGATCCCGGCTGGAGAAGCGGCCCAGGACAAAACGCATGAATTTAGCCCCGTGGCCGAAAAAGCGCAGGAAATCATCCTGTGCAGCGGTATTGGTGAGATTGCAGCGCCCCTTGCCGGTAATGCCCAGTTTCCTGGCCGGCAGGTGCTTTTTTTCCAGAAGAACCCCCCGCAGCCCTCTTGATGCCGCCTGACCGGCGGCCATAAGACCGGCAGGCCCCCCGCCGACTACAATTACTTCATGATGAGAGCCGGTTTCCGCCATCAAGATCTGGGCTGAAAAAAGGAATCCCTCTGCACCGGGTTCATTCCGGCGGCCCTGATATGGTGCCTGAGCTGATCAATGCCTAGACCTGTGGGCGTATCCGCACCTGCGGCATGTCCCACTTTTTCCTCGACAATGGTCCCGTCGAAATCATCAGCCCCGTACCAGAGTCCAAGCTGGGCGGCCTTGATGCCGCAAAAGGCCCAGTAAGCCTTGATGTGCACGATATTGTCCAGGAAGATGCGGGATACGGCCCACATCCTGACCAGGTCGACACCGTCGGGTCCTGCGGCCTGCAATTCATTTTTCCCCGGCTGATAAGGCAGGGGAATAAAGCACAGAAATCCGCCGCTTCTGTCCTGCAGGTCACGCAGGGCCTGCAGATGGTCCAGGCGATCCGCCCAGGATTCCACGTGACCGAAAAGAAGGGTGCAGTTGGTGGGTATATCCAGGCTGTGGGCCAGTTCATGCACCTTGAGCCACTCTTCTCCGGAGAGTTTTTCCGGGCAAAGCCGCCTGCGCAGCTGCGGGGAAAAGACCTCGGCTCCGCCGCCGGGGAGTGCATCCAGCCCCGCCTGTACGAACTCGGTTAAAACCTGTTTTCTTGTCTTTTCATACCGCTGGGCCAGGTAATCTATTTCCACAGCGGTGAAGGCCTTGATATGAACTTCCGGGCGGACCTCCTTGATGGCCGTTAGCATTTCCAGGTAATAGTCATAAGCAAGGTCCGGATTCAGACCTCCCACCACATGGACCTCGTCAATGGGCTCATGCAGCCGGCTCTTTACGGCTTCCCGGACCTGGTTTACGCTCATGACATAAGCGCCCTCCTCTCCGGCCCTTTTGCTGTAAGCGCAGAACCTGCAGGCATTGCTGCAGACATTGGTATAGTTCAGGTGCTGGTTGTATACAAAAAAGGCCTGCTCCCCGAACAGCCTGGTGCGTACTCCCAGGGCCGCCCGGCCCAGCTGATGCACACCTGCGTACCGAACCAGATGCAGGGCCTCTTCCCGGCTGATGCGTCCGCCCTCACCTGCCTTGCTTAAAATGTTGTCCGTATCACTCATAGGTAAAAACCCACCTTGGCCCCGGGATATTGTCCCCCAGGGAGAACTCGCTTAAGATCCTGCGCAGGATGGAGATCCTCTCCTCGGGTCCTTCCAGCTGCTTGGCGTCCCTGGGCAACTGAACCTTTTC
>PWGS01000036.1 GCA_003554505.1 Desulfonatronospira sp.
CCTAATTACGAGGAAGTAGTGTAATGCATCATGACAATATATTGACCAGAAAGATACAGGGGGCCGTGGACAGCGGTCGCAAGGCCCTGATACCGTTTGTGCCGGCCGGATTTCCCTCCAAAGATCGGTTCTGGGATGTGATTCTGGAACTGGACGCCCAGGGTGCGGATGTCATAGAAATAGGAGTGCCTTTTTCAGACCCCGTGGCAGATGGTCCGGTGGTGGAAAAAGCCTCCATACGCTGCCTGGAGCAGGGGGTGAACCTGGACTGGATTTTTGAAGGCCTGGCCAGGCACAGAAAAGATATCCGGGCCGGGCTGGTTTTCATGGGATACTTTAATCCTTTTCTGCAGTATGGAGTAGAAAGGCTGTCCGGTGCCTGCAAAGAGGCCGGGGTGAGCGGGCTGATTATACCGGATCTGATCCTGGAGGAAGCCGAACCCTACAGGGAGATCCTGAATGAAAACAGCCTGGCCTACATTCCCCTGGTGGGTCTTAATACTTCGCAGGAAAGGCTGCAGGAATATGCCAGGCTGTGTCCGGCTTTTGTCTACGTGGTGTCTGTAATGGGGATTACCGGTTCAAAGGCCGGTTCCAAGCAGATTCTGGGAGACAAGCTGCGCCAGGTACAGAATATTTTTGAATGCCCCGTGGCCCTGGGCTTCGGCATCAGTTCCAGGGACCAGCTTGAGTCCATTGAGGAGCATGTGGATGCAGTGGTTTTCGGCAGCGCCCTTATAAACCACCTGGATGAAGGCAGGACCCCGAGGGAGTTTATGGCCGGATGGTAGGTGCCTGGGGCGTTTTGTCAGAGAGTAAGAGTAAAGACACAGTATGCTGCATAGTTGCAGCAACTTACACCATAACAACTTAAAAACGGAGAAAAGTCATGAGTAAAGATCAGTTGCCCAAAAATTATCAGATGATGCAGGAACAGCATCCGGGATTTATCAAGGCCGTGGAAGAGCTGGGTAATGCCGTACGCCTGGAGGGAACTCTGGATGAAAAGACGGTGGAACTTATTCAGTTGTCTGCAGCAGCAGCCCTTAAACTCGAAGGCGCGGTACACAGTCATGCACGCAGGGCGCTTAAGGCTGGAGCCACTCCGGAGGAGCTTCGCCAGACACTGATAGTGCTGACTTCCACCACAGGTTTCCCCACTGTGGCTTCTGCCATGAGCTGGGTCAGGGATGTGACCGGAGAGTAGGGTGCGCCTGCAAAAGTTTTTTTCAGGCGCAGATGACAGAGAACAGATGACGGATGACAGAATAATCAAGCAGTTATCTGTTTTTCAATTAAGGCTTATGGACCTCGTTTGGATTTTTTGCAGTTGCGGCGAGCAGGCGCGTTCTTCAAAGATTAACTGACAACTTTTAACTCTCAAGTTCTGGAGGTTATGCATGCAAAAGCCGGTGGTTTTTGATTGCCGCAATGCCGATGATGTTACAAGGGCGGTCAAGGAATACAATATCAGTTTTGTGCAGTTCTGGTTCGTGGATGTCCTGGGCAATCTCAAGAGCTTTCAGGTGACTCCCAGCGAGCTGGATGAGGCCTTTGAAGAAGGCATGGGGTTTGACGGTTCTTCCATCGAGGGTTTTTCCAGGATTCACGAGAGCGACATGCTGGCGTATCCCGATCCGGCAACTTTCCAGATCGTCTCCTGGCGTCCCATGGAAAGACCTGTGGCCCGGATGTTCTGCGATATCAAGAATCCCGACGGCAGTCCATATGAAGGTGACAGCAGGTACGTCCTCAAAAGGATTCTGGGTAAAGCTGCTGAAGACGGGTACAGCTTTTACGTGGGCCCGGAGCTGGAGTTTTTCCTTTTCGAGAGTTCCAGGGAGCCCAAGACCCTGGATTTCGGGGGCTACTTCGACGCACCGCCCCTGGACCTGGCCAATGACATCCGCAGAGATATCATAAATGCCCTGATAAACATGGGCATTGTTGTAGAGTACAGTCACCACGAGGTGGCGCCCAGCCAGCACGAGATAGATCTGCGCTACCAGGAAGCCCTGAAGATGGCCGATACCGCGGTCACCTACCGGGTCATCGCCAAAGAAGTGGCCAGACGTCACGGCTGCTATGCCACGTTCATGCCCAAGCCCCTGTTCGGGGAAAACGGCAGCGGCATGCATGTGCACCAGTCTCTTTTCAAAAACGGCAAAAACGTGTTCTACGACCCTGATGCCCCGGACAATCTGAGCAAGGAATGCAAAAACTATATCAGCGGTCTTCTGGAGCATGCCAACGAGATAACCGCTGTGTGCAACCAGTGGGTCAACTCCTACAAGAGGCTGGTTCCCGGATACGAGGCCCCGGTTTACGTGGCCTGGGCCAGGCGCAACCGCTCATCCCTGGTGCGGGTGCCCATGTACAAGCCGGGCAAGGAAAAGGCCACCCGGGTGGAGCTCAGATCTCCCGACCCGGCCTGCAACCCTTACCTGGCATTTGCCTGCATGCTGGCCTCGGGGCTCAAGGGCATGGAAAAGAAATACCCCCTGCCCGAGGCGGTGGAAGAAGATATCTTTGAGATGAATGAAGATGAAAGAAAGAAGCACAATATTCCCAGCCTGCCCGGAAGCCTCTTCGAGGCGGTGGAGGTTCTGGAAAAAAGCTCGGTGGTCAGGGAAGCCCTGGGCGATCACATATTCAATAATTTCATCGCCAACAAGAAAATCGAGTGGAACAATTACCGCATCCAGGTCACCGAGTATGAGCTGAAAAAGTACCTGCCGCTTTTGTAAATGCGTCA
>PWGS01000007.1 GCA_003554505.1 Desulfonatronospira sp.
GCCTGTTTACCGGAGGCCTGGGTGCCCATTATGGGGCGGAAGCCCTGGGAGCTACAATCCTGCCTGTTTCCGGAGGAGCCACCAAGCGGCAGGTCATGCTCATGCGCGACTTCGGATCCACTGTGCTTTGCTGCACCCCTTCCTACAGCCTGCACCTTTACGAAACCGCACTGGCTTCCGGCATAAGCATAAGCGACCTCAAACTGAGGGTGGGCATATTCGGAGCTGAGCCCTGGACCGAGGAAATGCGCCAGGATATTCAGAACAAGCTGGAGATCAAGGCCCTGGATATTTACGGTCTGTCGGAAATCATGGGTCCGGGCGTGGGCATGGAATGCATCGCCGCCCAGGACGGCCTGCATATCTGGGAGGACCACTTTCTGCCGGAAATCATCGACCCTGACAGCGGCGAACCCCTGCCGGTGGGGGAAAAAGGCGAACTGGTCATCACCACCCTGACCAAGGAGGCCCAGCCCCTTCTTCGCTACCGCACCCGGGACATCACCAGGTTAAACCCGGTTCCCTGCCGCTGCGGACGCACCCATTACCGCATAGAGCGCATAACCGGCCGCAGCGACGACATGCTCATTATCCGGGGAGTAAATGTCTTTCCCTCCCAGATCGAGAGCATCCTCCTGGAAACCGAGGGGCTTTCCCCGCACTATCAGCTCATCATCGACCGCGAGGGCGGCATGGACACCCTGGAAGTCCGGGTGGAAGTACACGAAAACATGTTTTCCGATGAAATCAGGCACCTGCAGCGCCTGGAAAAGAAAATATCCGGACACATTAAGGAATTTCTGGGGGTAACAGCCAAGACGACCATGGTTGAACCACAGGGCATAGCCCGTTCCGAGGGCAAGGCCCAGAGAATCATAGACCGCCGCAAAAAATAAGCTTAACAGTCAGCACCCGGGGAGGAGAAAATGATAGTTGAACAGATTTCCATATTTCTGGAAAACAGGGCCGGCAGGCTGGCCGATGTCACCAGGACCCTGGCCGAGGCCGGGATAAATATCCGGGCCCT
Source organism: Desulfonatronospira sp. (assembly GCA_003554505.1). Classification (GTDB taxonomy): domain Bacteria; phylum Desulfobacterota; class Desulfovibrionia; order Desulfovibrionales; family Desulfonatronovibrionaceae; genus Desulfonatronospira. The sequence continues at coordinate 1,028 of PWGS01000007.1, forward strand.
GTCCCTGGCCGACACTACGGACTTCGGTATTCTGCGCCTCATTGTCACGGACCATGAGAAAGCCAAGCAGGCCCTCAAGGAAAACGGCTTCACCGTGGGCCGCACCAACGTGGTGGCAGCCGAGGTGGAAGACCGACCCGGCGGGCTGCACGCCATCCTGACCATGCTCAGCGAAAACGGCATCAACGTGGAATACATGTACGCCTTTGTGCAGCAAAGCGGCCAGAATGCCGTTTTGATTTTCCGCTTCGACCGTACAGAAGAGGCTGTAGAAACCCTGCAGAAACACGGGGTGCGCATCATCCCCGGGGATGAGCTGTACAATATCTAAGGCCTGAAATATATGAATTTTGGATTGGGGAATTCAGGATTGAGGGCCTGGGGAATTCAAAGGAATAGTACGTACACTTCCCGGCCTGCTGTTAACGCAGGCAACCGGATTTTATCCTTGACCAATCCCAGGTGACAGGTTATATATGAAAACTTACGCATGATTGTGGTGAGTGTAGCTCAGTCGGCAGAGCACCAGGTTGTGGCCCTGGGGGTCGTGGGTTCAAGTCCCATCACTCACCCCAAATCTCAAGACAACTCACCTTTTCCAGCATCCGGCGACATCATCCAACTCCCTTATTTCGAACCCCCCATGAGTTCTGCGACAGTTGCCCCCGGCTGTCTCCCGGCATTTTACCCAAAACGAGTCAAACTCAAAACGGGTAAAAATCAATCTCAGCGGTAATCCTCGGAGCGGATTTCGTATCTGCGCATAATTTTCTGCAGGGCTGTACGGCTTATACCGGCTATATCCGAAGCCCGGGTCACATTGCCCTCGGTCTGCCCCAGCAGTTTGTTTATATATTCCCGGGGAAAATTCTCCAGGAGCTCCTCCTTGGCCTGCTGGTAGGGCTTGACCGTCTTGTCGTTGCTGTCTTCATCCTGCCGGCTCTCGGCCGAGCCATACAGACTGTCCTGGGCAGCGCGGATATCCGCAGCTCCTATTTCTTCCTCAGGGGAAAAAAGGGCCACCCTGCGGACAAAATTCTGCAGCTCGCGCACATTTCCCGGCCAGGATTTGTGCATCATGGACTGGATCGCGGCCACGCTGAAGCGTTTCAGGGGCAGGCCCAGCTCATTGCACACGCTGCGCAGGAAATGATCCGCCAGGAGGGGAATGTCCTCTGTGATCTCGGAAAGGGAGGGAGTGCGCAGGGTGACCACGTTCAGGCGGTAGTACAGGTCCTCGCGAAAGCTTCGATCCTGTATCCTGGCTTCCAGATCCTGGTTGGTGCAGGACAGAATGCGCACATCAATCCTGCGGGATTTATCCGAACCCAGGGGCCGGACTTCTCTTTCCTGTAATACACGCAACAGCTTGGTCTGTACGGATACCGGCAGATCCCCTATTTCGTCCAGCAGCAGCGTGGACTTGTCCGCCTCCAGGAACATCCCGCTGTGGTTCTGCTCCGCCCCGGTGAAGGCCCCCTTTTTATGCCCGAAAAGCTCGCTTTCCAGAAGATGCTCCGGGATGGCCGGACAGTTGACAGTGACCATCCTGCGGCTGCTGCGGGGACTTAATTCATGCAGGGCCCTGGCCACCAGTTCCTTGCCGGTTCCGGACTCGCCTCTGATCAATACTGTATAATCAGTACCGGCCAGGGCCTGTATTCCGTCGTAAAGCCGGCGCATGGGCGGAGACTGGCCCACAAAGTCTGCAA
>PWGS01000142.1 GCA_003554505.1 Desulfonatronospira sp.
CTGGCAGATTGCCGGTAAATCTCCATGTCGGAGGAGCTGATAATATCCATCAAAAACCCAGTCTAAAAAAGTTTTGAGTAGACAATCTTCTCTGTATAGTGTGATTTATACCTTACCAAAAACTGCTATTTTGCAGTTAAAGCAGTAATTTTCCAAAAAGATTTTTCGTAATATGACCATTTTCGTCATGCCTGACAAGTATACTAAGCCCCGAACAAGGAAGCAATGGATTTTTTCAAAGGAGTGTTTTATGCTCGATGATATCCGGGGGATTTGCAGGCTGGAGAACTTCAGGTTTGAGCTTTGATAAATGTTATGCTATGAGAAACAATAAAATGCAGGAATCTTATATAGTTTCTTATTGGTCTGCAATGAAATCCTGAATGCCATAGCCTGTTCTATGAACGGTGTGCCAATTCGCCCGACCTATGAGCGATGATGCCACATTGTAGAAAACCACGACGATATGGCCAGCCACTTCCACGACGTTTTAGAGACGGTCGAGAATCCGCAGTTCATCAATGGTGGCAATCGAGGGACGCTCAAAGCCACCGTAATCTGGCAAAAGCAAGATGGCTGGATGAAGAGGCCATCGAGGCTTACTGCTTCAACGACGCCTTCAGGTATGCCCTGGATATCTCCAGAGATGAATACATTTCCGAACGGGCCTATTACTATTACCAGGCCAATCTCGTGATAATGGTTTGCCTCAAACAAGTCCAGTCAGTGACCAGGAGTGCCTGCTGGCCGCTGTCAGGCATCCTTTAGACCTCATGGAACAGGCCCGGTTGAGATCCGTAATTTTTTTCCGAGTACGTGAAAAAGTAAAACCTTCTACAGGTAACGTGCAGGAGGCGAGGCAGCCTTCAGCTATCTTTTTATCCATGCTCATTCTGAGCATGGGAGTGTCTGTTCAGGCCGCAGGCGAAGCTATACTGGATTCAGGCGGAGCAGAATGTGTAATGGATCAAATTATGGATCTCAAGCTGCTGGATAGAAATGTAAGTTGATCGCGACGTTGAGCAGAGGTTGCATAACCTGGAAAAAAATGATTACAGGAATAAAGAAATTTGACGTGCGTAATCACCCTTGATACATAGTTTCATAACCATAAAATACTACTAAAAAAGTTGCATCCTTAAAAAACAAAAAAAGGAGGAAGTTATGGTGCGTTTATTATGTGTTATCGCCTGCTTAGGCTTTCTGTTGGCGGCAGCCTTCTGGGCAGTGTCTTCAGAGACTGCTGAAGACCCATACAGGGAGTATAAAGAGTATTTTGATCCCATCACCGAAAAATACGTGGACAATCCTGATAATCCGGTCACTCCGGAAAAGGTGGAACTGGGGTGGATGCTTTACCATGAACCAAGGCTTTCCAAAAGTGGACTCTTCAGCTGCAACACCTGTCACAATCCAGCAAATTGGGGCATGAGCAAACTGCCAGTGGATATCGGCCACAAATGGCGAAAAACGCCAGTTAATTCCGGCACGGTCTTCAATGCGGCCTATTACAAAGCTCAGAACTGGGACGGACGTGCCGCTGACCTTGAGGAACAGGCCAAGGGACCGATCCTGGATGAAAATGAAATGGCCATGCCCAGCGAAGAACTCGCGGTTGAGCGTATAGCTTCCATCCCCGAATATGTTCGCCGTTTTCAGGTGTCCTTCCCTGACGAGTCAGAACCTCTCCCCTTTGAAAACATCGCCAACGCCATAGGCGCATTTGAGCGCACCCTGCTTACCCCCGGTCGCTGGGACCGTTTTCTTCTGGGAGATAATGAAGCCCTGAGCGATGAAGAAAAGGCCGGGATGAAGACATTTGTGGATATCGGATGTGCCAGTTGCCATGACGGCGTGGTTTTAGGCGGTGATTTTGAGAAACTGGGCAGGGTCCAGCCCTATGAGTCTGAAAGCCCCAGCAGGGGACGCTATGACGTGACCGGGAAGGAAGAGGACAAAGACGTCTTCAAAATGCACACTCTGCGCAACATCGAGCATACCTATCCCTATTTCCCGGACGGAGCTGTCTGGGAGCTGGATGAAGCAGTCAGGATCATGGGTGAAACCCAGCATGGATTGGAGCTTGGTGACTCTGAAACTGAAGAAATCGTCACATTTCTCAAGGCTCTAACCGGTGAAATACCTGAACACGCCCTGAAGCTGCCTGTACTCCCGGCCTCCACCAAGGACACTCCGCGGCCTGACCCCAACTAGATGGTTTCCATCCGGAAAGATAGGCTTTCCGGATGGAAGCTGACTCAAAAATAATTCAAGGAGGGCGAGATGAAAATTTCAAAATTCGTTTTTTTCGGGGTTGTTGTAATGTTGGCCTCATTTACTTTTATTGGGGTTAATCTCATTTTCAGCTCAGGGCATGGAGGGCCCGCACAAAAGTATTCTAGCATCGATTTCACTACGGATTTCGTCTTTCCCGGAGAATGGGGAGATGTACCCACTACTGAGGTGACCCCTTTTTATCCGGGGCAAACCAACTGGCAATGGCTGACAAGTGAGGCACATCCGGGTGCCAGCGGATTGGAAATGGGCACAGGGTGTAGATCCTGTCACGAAGGTCAGGAAGAGGCTTGGGGCGAAAGCTTGGTCAAGGGTAACGAGATGGAGCCTACTCCCATCGAAGGAAAAGCTGGGGCCAAGGATTTAAAGCTCCAGGCGGCTTATGACGAGCAGTATTTTTACCTGAGAGCAGAGTGGGAATCGGAAAGACCGGGTATTACCCA
>PWGS01000029.1 GCA_003554505.1 Desulfonatronospira sp.
CAGACGGACACCCTGCTCATGCCTACCCGGGATTTCGCCCAGTGGGCGGCCCGCATGGACAAGCAGGTGGTCCAGACCGGCCAGGCCCTTAGAAAGGTGCGCGTGTCGGTCAGGGATCAAAATGGCGATTCCTCCTGGCTGGAGGTAAACAAGATTCCCCTGCGGGATGAAAAGGGGGACATAGTCGGTACGCTGAGCACTGCGGAAAACATCACCAACGAGATAAACCTGGAGCGCCAGCTTCTGCAGTCCCAGAAAATGGAGGCCATGGGCACCCTGGCCGGAGGCATATCCCACGACTTCAACAACATACTTACCTCCGTCATGAATTCCACTGAACTGGCCCAGGGAGATCTGGACCCGGACTCCCCGGCTTACCAGGATCTGGAAAGGGTGCTCAAGGCATCTCACAGGGGCCGGGATCTGGTTCAGCATATTCTGGCCTTCAGCCGTCCCTCCCAGGAGGGCTTCCGGCCCACGGTATTGCCGGAGCTGGTGCGGGACTCAGTATCTCTGCTGCAATCCTCGCTGCCCCGCAACATAGAGGTCCGCTCCAGTATCAGCGGTGGCTACGAACCGGTCAACGTGAATCCCACCCAGATTTCCCAGGTGGTAATGAACCTGTGCACAAACTCCTTTCAGGCCATGCAGCACCAGAAGGGCATCCTTACGATAAACCTGGAGGAAATAGAGCTGGATGTATACCGTGCCGAAGAACTGGACATGCCTGCCGGCAAAGCCTTCAGACTGGAGATTTCTGATACAGGTCCAGGCATAGATCGCCGGGACCTGGACAAAATTTTCGACCCATTTTTCACCACCAAGGCCCTCTCCGGCGGCACCGGCCTGGGCCTGGCCGTGGTCATGGGCATAGTCAAGAACCACAAAGGGACAATCCAGGTAGACAGCAGGCCGGACCAGGGTACCTCCTTTGAGATCCTGCTCCCCGCCCGTAACCCCGCTCGAAAGTATTCTGAACCTGCCGGGGCTTCCCTGCAGACAGGCAGCGGAACCCTGCTTTTTGTTGAGGACGACCAGGACCTGCTGGAAACCCCCCCCAGAAGCTTACAGGCCATGGGCTACAGCGTCCTGACAGCCAGCAGCGGCCGGGAAGCCCTGGAAATCCTGGGCCAGGGGACAAATTTCGACCTGGGCCTGACAGACTTTGACATGCCCGGCTTAAACGGTATCGAACTGGCAAAAAAAATCCAGGCAGAGCACCCGGATCTCCCGGTCTTGCTCATTACCGGGCGTATCCAGGCCCTGGAGGGCATTGAGCAGCCGGACAACATCAGGCTCACCCTGTCCAAGCCCTTCAACCAGGCCGATTTGTCCCAGGCGGTGTCAACAGCCATAACTGACTGAAAAACCTGAGAGACGAGATATTATGCCCCGAGTACTGGTAGTGGACGATGACCCGGAAGTGCAATCCACCATGGCCAGCCTGCTTTCACGCCAGGACATCCCTTACCACCTGGCCCAGGATATGGTCTCCACCAGGCAGGCCCTTCAGGAATCCGGTTTCGACCTGATTCTTCTTGACGTGGGGCTGCCCGACGGCAACGGCCTGGACCTGCTGCCGGAAATAAAAGCCCTGGGAGACGCTCCGGAGGTCATAATCCTCACCGGCCGCGGCGACAGCGAAGGTGCGGAACTGGCCATCGAAAGAGGGGTCTGGGATTATCTCCTGAAGCCATCCTCCGTAAAAGAGATAAAACTGAGCATCTCCAGGGCTCTCAAATACAGGCAGCAGAAAGAAAATGCCCGGCCCCGGGCCCTGGATCTGTCCGGGGTGGTAGGGTCCAGTCCGGCCATGCAGTCCTGCTATGATCTCCTGGCCTGCGCCGCTGCTTCGGATTCCAATATTTTGATCACCGGTGAAACCGGGGTGGGCAAGGAACTCATGGCCCGCACCATCCATTCCAACAGTCCGCGCTCAAGGCAGCCGTTCGTGGTCGTGGACTGTGCCGGAATCACGGATTCCCTGGTGGAAAGCACTCTTTTCGGACACTGCCGGGGCGCCTTCACCGGGGCCCTGGCCGACCACACCGGCCTCATCAGCCAGGCTCACCAGGGAACACTTTTTCTGGACGAACTGGGAGAGCTGCCCCTGGCAATCCAGAAGTCACTGCTCCGGGTGCTGCAGGAAAGAAAATTCCGCCCGGTGGGATCCAGCCGGGAGCAAAAAAGTGATTTCCGCCTCATGGCCGCCACCAACCGGGACCTGGAAGCCATGGTCCTGGAAGGCGCCTTTAGAAATGACCTGTATTTCCGCATCAAGACCATGCACATGCACCTGCCTCCTTTGCGAGGCAGGGTCCAGGACATAAGGCCCCTGGCCATGCACTTCGTGGACGAGCTTTGCGCCAGAAACAGCCTGCCTCCCAAAGGTATGGGCGCGGACTTTTTGGAAACCCTGGAGGCTTATCACTGGCCCGGCAACGTGCGTGAACTCTGCAACGTCGTAGAGCAGGCCCTGGTGGCCTGTACCGGTGAAACCAACCTCTACTCCATGCACCTGCCCAAGGAGATCCGCATCAAGGTCACCCGCTCCAGGCTGGAAAAAAGCCCACCGGAAGAATCCAGTCAAAACAGGCTCACCCGGGCTTCAAAAGAAACAAGCGGCCCTATGCCCGATATTTCTGACTTCAAGTCCTACAAACAGGAGTGCGAAAAAAAGTACCTGCAGTCCATGCTTCAGAAATACCCGGGCAATGTACCTGAAATGCTTA
>PWGS01000298.1 GCA_003554505.1 Desulfonatronospira sp.
AAAAAGGCCAGACAGATGGCACTGCTGTATTACACTGCGACTCACAGCACAGACGTCAGGAAAAAGACAACCTAGGAGTAATCAAAAATGCAGCTGATATTAAGAGCAGACGTGGACAACCTGGGTCGACTGGGAGACGTGGTCAAGGTCAAGCCAGGGTATGCCCGCAATTACTTAATCCCTCAAAGACTGGCCTATGCGGCTACCAAAGCCAACCTGAACATCTTCGAGCAGGAGAGAAAGCGCCTGCAGGAAAAGATGGACTCCATCCGCCGCGAGGCCCGGAGTCTCGGTGAAAAACTGGAGGAAGCTCATGTGGTCATGCCCGTACGCGTGGGCGAGCACGACAAGCTTTACGGCTCGGTAACCACGGCCATGATTGCCGATGCCCTTGCCCGGCAGGGTATTGACATAGACAAGCGTAAAATCGTGCTGGACAATCCCATCAGAAGCCTCGGGGATTATGAGATCGGGGTCAAACTCCACCATGACATTCAGGCCAAAGTAAAGGTCAGTGTTGTAAGACATGACAGCGAACAAGTCACCGGGCAGTCCGGGGAAGAATCCTGAAACCAGCGCTCACTCCGGTTCCGGCCGATCCTCTAAGGGCAAAGGCGCCTCCAAAGGATCCGGCCAGGACCTGAGCCAGGCTCTGGGATCCGTTTCCTCGGACCTGGTAAAAAGAATGCCCCCCCAGAACCTGGAGGCCGAGCAGGCGGTTCTGGGCGGGGTTTTTTTATCCAACGAGGTCCTGCATACCCTGGTGGATGCTTTGAGCGAGGAGGACTTCTACTCCCCTGCTCACCGCATAATTTTCAGGACCTTTCTGGAACTTTACCGCCGCAACATTCCGGTGGACCTGCTAACCGTGCACGAGGAACTGGAAAAAAGCTCCCGGCTGGAGAGCATCGGAGGAGCAGTTTACCTGGCCTCCCTTACCGAGGCAGTTGCTGCCTCGGCCAACGTACACTTTTATGCCCAGATAGTTAAGGAAAAGTCCGTACGCAGGCATCTTATACAGGCGGCAACCAGCATTATCTCCCAGAGCTTCGAGCCTGCAAGCGAAATAAGCGAGCTGCTGGACACCTCGGAACAAAGCATTTTCGCCATCAGCGAATCCAAGACCAAGCCGGTTTTCAGATCCACCAAGGACCTGGGGGAAGATGTTTTTCAGCTCCTGGAACAAAGGGTGGAGCGCAAGGAACTGGTTACCGGGGTGCCCACAGGATACCCCAAGCTGGACGAGATCACCGCCGGATTTCAGCCTACCGATCTTATTATCTGCGCCGGCAGACCCAGCATGGGAAAGACCGCCTTCGCCCTGAACATGGCCATGCGCTCCGCCGTGGCCCACGGGGTCAAAACAGCCATATTCTCCCTGGAGATGTCCATGGAGCAGCTCATGATGCGCATGCTCTGCTCCTGGGGCAAGGTGAACCTGAAAAACCTCCGGACTGGTTTTTTAAATGACGAGGACTGGACCAGACTGCATCAGTCTGCTGAAGCCCTTTCCAGGGCACCCATATATATAGACGACACTCCGTCCCTGTCCTCCATGGAGATGCGGGCCAGGAGCCGCAGGCTCAAGTCCGAAAAAGGCCTGGACCAGGTGGTTGTGGATTACCTGCAGCTCATGCGGGCCGGCAGATTCATCGACTCCAGGGAACAGGAAATCTCCGAGATATCCAGATCCCTCAAAGCTCTGGCCAAGGAGCTGAACGTACCAGTGGTAGCCCTGTCCCAGCTCAACCGCAAAGTCGAGGACAGGACCAACAAGCGCCCTGTGCTGTCCGACCTGCGCGAATCCGGGGCAATCGAACAGGACGCTGATGTCATCCTGTTTCTGTACCGCGACGGTGTATACAATCCCAAGGAGGACAACCCGCGCAGGGACGTGGCCGAGGTCATCGTGGGCAAACAGAGAAACGGTCCAGTGGGAACCGTGGAACTTTCATACCTGGACCGCTTTACCGCCTTTGAAAACCTGACCCACGTACCTGCCCCTTCCGAAGAAGAAGCGCAGACTTTTTGATTTGTTTCGCAGAAAACAACCAGAATCTTTCCAGCTATATCAACCGCATGCACTAAGCAGGCACCCGAAAAAACCGCAATCAAAAAACCGGGGAGGAGTATGCAAGTCTTTGACAGGCACGAAGTCCTTGACAGAAATGAAATCCACAATCTTCAGGCCATAAGGCTTAAGAATACTGTTCACCAGGCCACAGCCTCCAGTTTCTACCGCAACAGTCTTGCGCGGGCCGACGTGAAAGTGCCGGATATAAAGTCCCCCGAAGATATCTCCAGGCTGCCCTTTACCACCAAAGAAGACCTGCGGGAACAATACCCTTTTGGTTTTCTGGCCATGCCCAAGGAAAAAATGGTCCGCCTGCACGCCTCTTCCGGAACCACCGGGTCTTCCACAGTCATTCTGCACACCCGGAACGACCTCAATGTCTGGGCCGACCTGGTGGCCAGATCAATGCACTGCGCCGGAGTACGGTCCAGCGACGTCTTCCAGAACATGAGCGGATACGGCCTTTTCACCGGGGGGCTGGGCATACATTACGGTGCAGAGAGGCTGGGCTGCCTGACCATCCCCGCGGGCGCCGGGAACAGCAAGCGCCAGATCAAGATGCTCGGGGACTACAAGGTAAGCGTGGCCCATATTATTCCATCATACGCCCTGCACCTGGGCTCGGTTTTTGACGACCAGGGTGTGGATCCGCGCT
>PWGS01000053.1 GCA_003554505.1 Desulfonatronospira sp.
GCATCCCTGGGTGGTTATGAAGAATGTGTCTGAAGACATGGCTTTACCGCCTGTTCCTGTTGAATTATGCCCCCGGCCAGGACCTGTCCCTCCGGGGAATAAACCGCAGCCACCTGTCCCGGCACCGGCAGGCCGGCTTCGCCCCTGTAGCGTACATGCATGCGCTGCCCGCAGAGTTCTGCTTGAGCAGGGCGGGCTTTCTGCCGGTACCTGGTCTGGACCAGAAGATCCCGGGGCCAGTTCCGGGGGTCTTCCAGGATATTCAATTCCCCGGCTTCGAATTCCCCGGTTCCCAGTTCCTCCCTGGCCCCCACCACCAGGGTGTTGGCGGCAAGGTCCTTGCGCAGCACGTACAAAGGGTATTTGAAAGCAATGCCCAGTCCGCGTCTCTGTCCCGGCGTGTAGCGCCAGAGCCCCTGGTGCCGTCCCAGGATGCGGCCCGAAGAATCAGCTATGGGCCCCGGGGCGGGCTCCAGGTCACCCTCCAGCCGGCAGGCTATGAACTCCCGGTAATCCCCGGGAATGAAACATACCTCGTTGCTTTCCTCCCTGGCGGGCACGGCGATATTTCTGCTTTGAAGGAACCCGTCCATGCCGGACTTGTACTGCCGGCGCATGGGAAACACTGCCATGGCCAGCCTTTCAGATGGCACAAGGCTTAGAAAGTAGCTCTGGTCTTTATCCGTGTCCAGGGCCCGCCTCAATACCGGCCCTGAATGACTTTTTTCCAGTCCGGCATAATGGCCGGTGGCCAGCGCCGAGGCCCCGAGTGCAAGGACCCGGTCCAGCAGCAGTCCGAATTTTATCCGCCTGTTGCAGCGGGCGCAAGGGTTGGGGGTAAGTCCATCCAGGTAATCCTGGACAAAGGGTTGTATCACCCGGGCGGCAAACTCCTCCTGCAGGTGCAGCACATGCAGGTCCAGCCCCAGTCCGGTGCAGATGTCTCCGAGTTTTTTTTCCAGGAGCTCATCGTGAAGGTCAAAAAAGCGGGCGTGAACGGGAAGGATATCATAACCCTCCTCCCGGAGCATTACCAGGGAGGCCAGGCTGTCCAGGCCCCCGCTTACAGCGACTGCTATCTTCATTATTGTCCGGCCGGGGGAAAAGGCAGGGCGGGAAGGCTTTGCTCCAGAATATTGGCTGCCTGAAGCAGTAGTTCGTCCCCGAATGCCGGCCCCATGAGCTGAATGCCCACGGGCAGGCCTGTTTCATCGCCCGTTCCCGCGGGTATGCTTATTCCGGGAAGACCGGCCAGATTCACCGAAGCGGTGAAGATGTCCATAAGATACATCTGCAGGGGGTCATCCACCTTGTCTCCCAGGCGGAAGGCGGTATGGGGAACCACGGGGGAGCAGAGCAGATCACAGTCCTTAAAGGCCCGCATGAAATCCTGATGAATGAGCCTGCGTACCTGGGCGGCCTTTTTGAAATAGGCATCATAATATCCAGCGGAAAGAACATAGGTGCCGATCATGATTCTGCGCTGGACTTCTTCTCCCAGTGCCCTGGATCTGGTACGGCGATACATGTCCATGAGCTCCAGGGCCTCCGGATCCCGGTAGCCGTACCTGACCCCGTCGTAGCGGGCCATGTTGGATGAGGCCTCGGCCATGGCTATGATATAGTATGCAGCCCCCCCGTGCTCTGCATGGGGCAGGTCCGCCGGTACGGTTTCAGCGCCGGCCTCCCGGACCGCTTCCAGGGCCTTTTGGCAGGCCGCATCAACTTCAGGGCTCGTTTTTTTCTCCCAGAACTGCCGGGGAAGACCTATGCGCAGACCCCGGAGATCTTTTCTTTTTTCCAGGGCGCTCAGGTAGTCGGGAACAGGGGCGGTAGAAGAAGTGGAGTCCAGAGGATCGTGTCCGGATATGACATTTAAAATCGCTGCGCTGTCAGGGACGCTGGAGGTCATGGGACCGGCCTGATCCAGGGAAGAACCGAAGGCCACCAGTCCATACCTGGAAACCCGGCCGTAGGTGGGCTTCATGCCCACTACTCCGCAGAATGATGCCGGCTGACGTATGGAGCCCCCGGTATCTGTTCCTATGGAACCCAGGGACTGAGCTGCTGCCATGGATGCCGCGGAACCTCCGCTGGAGCCTCCGGGCACGCGGGACGGGTCCCAGGGATTGCGTGTTGTCTGCAGGGCCGAGTTTTCAGTGGAAGACCCCATGGCGAACTCGTCCATGTTGGTTTTCCCCAGAATTATCGCCCCGGCCTGCCTGAGTCGCTGCACCAGGGGGGCGTCATAACCCGGGGTGAAGTTTTCCAGGAGTCTGGAGCCGCAGGTGGTGGGGGTGTCCCGGGTGCAGATGACATCCTTGATGGTCATGGGTATTCCCCAAAGCGGCCTGTCCCTGTCCGGCCCCTGCCGGTCCATCTCCCGGGCCTGCTCCAGGGCCTGCTCTTCCCTGATGCTAAGCATGGCTCTTATGCCCGGTTCTGTCTGCTTAATGTTGTCCAGGCATTCCTGCACCACTTCAAAGGCCTTTATTTCTTTTTCTTGCAGAAGCTTTCTGGTTGAACAGAGTGTTCTGAGGTCTTTATACACTTGGATCCACCTTTTTGCTAGATTAGTTGTAACTGTTCAGCACATTTTGTGTGTATTCTTGTTCTGGCCATCGGTGTCGGGGTCGGTATCGGTATCGGGGTCGATAGAAAACCGAAAGCCAAAGTTGCGTGGGGCCTTCCCCAACAGCTTCGATACCGATCCCGATTCCGATACCGA
>PWGS01000128.1 GCA_003554505.1 Desulfonatronospira sp.
ACATCTGTCCACCATCAGCGTGGAACACTGTCCACTTTCCCATGGAATGCTGTCCACCATCAGTGTGGAATACTGTCCATCATGCCGTGTACTGACTGTCCACTTTGCGTGGAATACGCATCTCTAAAGAAGACGGCGGAAGTGTTGTCACAAGACTCGGTTTTGGGATTAAGGTCAACGAAAATTCTTCTCTTCGCAGGGCACTCGTTGTAATAAATGATCCAGGTTCTCCAGTTCAATTGGACTCCACAGGCATAAGAACTTCATATAGCGACCGTAGGTATGTCTTTAGGCCAACTGGTAATGTGAAAGCAAAAGAAGCAATTTCTGCTCTGGAAATTAGGTACTTGCTCTTTGATATGTTTGGAAAACACATGAAAACACTCTCTATCACTGAGGTGGCTGACATTGATTCTGGTAAAGAAATTCCAATATCGGGTTTTGGTTCTTGGCGGGCTAGGGAGACTGAGGTATCGAGGCTATTGACAATAGTGTCATTCGTGGGAAACGTTCGAACGGCTGATGAAAAGCTCTGGATGTATCGCCAAAAACCGATAAATGAGGAATTACAAAAAATTAGGCTTACAATCAGTGAAGGTGCGCTAGATCCTACAAAGGAAGAAAACTGAAACCCAATGCGGCTTTTTCAGCGTTAAAACAGTATGCTTACCTCCTGTTCCTCATTCTTTCAATTTTTCAGAGGTCAAATCATCTGCCAATTGATAACAGCCTCGCCTAGGCACAAAACCTGAGCGGGGCTGTTATTTCTTGCGAGGTATTTTCCATCGGCGTAGCAGTAATAAATACTGACTCATTCATCGCTCTTTTCTTGCCGTACTTTTGACAGTGCTGAAGCAATTAATCCCGCAGGGATAGCAACAATTCCAATTCCAATAAATAATATAATTGATGTAAAAATACGTCCACCGACTGTAACAGGATAAACATCACCATATCCAACAGTTGTTAAAGTAATGACTGACCACCATAAACTATGAAAAATAGAAGAAAAATGATCTGGCTGAATTTCACTTTCAAAGTAATATATGCCGACTGATGAAATATATATCAAAATAAAAGCTGATATAGTAAATAAAATGAGTTCTTCACGTACGATTATAAAAGCTTGATGAAATCTTTCAATTGCCTTTCTATAACGAGCCAATTTTAGTACTCGAAATATTTGTATAAAACGGACAATACGAATTGAGCGAAGATCAATGCCTAATGAAAGGTAAAAAGGAATTATAGCTATTAAATCTATTATACCATAATAACTAAATATAAACGATATTTTTTTATCAGAAACAAAAATTCTCAGAACATATTCTATAGTAAAAAGTATTATAATAATTATTTCAGTCAAATAGAGATAGTCTTTTAATAACGTGAAGGTATTAGGCAATGATTCAAATGCTAATGAGAAAGAGATATAATAATTAAAATTTGAATAGATATATCAAAAATTCGTCCTGCCCGTGTATCGGAATCTTCGATAATTTTTTTTAATTTTTTACGAATCACGTTTTATTGTATATTTGATACGTTCATTATGAGATTATATGTAAACCAACCATCCCCAGTAATGAACACTTGTGGAAGTGCTGTCTGTGCATCACGTTGAATCAAAATGCCATCAGAATATGGTTCTGTTGATACAATTTTATCTAACCTAACGCGAAAACTTTTTCCGCCCGAAAAATAAATATGTCTGTTGGTAATAGCCATGGTTCCAGAACCAACAAATACATGTTCAACATTTTCGACTGGATATCCTTTAAAACCGCCAACTCTTTAATATAATCCCCTGGCAATTCTTATGCTTACTCCTTGATGACCACCTTCAAAGTGTCTTCGCCGTCTGTCTTCAGAGTATTTTGTATTAGGAAAAACCCAAACCAATTTCTCTGTTTTCTGAAAATTAAACGGTAAATGTCCTTGAATTTGAAGTCTCGATGTTAGGACACCATTCATTATATCTCTCAAAAAAACCCCTTTTACAAAACGGTTATAAAGACCACGTGAATTCAATTTATTTTGGGTAAGACTGAATTCGTTACAAAATTTTTTAAGAAGTTTTTCTTGAGATTCAGACAAATGGCCATCTTCCAAAAAATAGTCTACGGCGCTTTCCCATCCTTTAACAAGCGCATCTTCCAGACGTGATGCAGGAATAAAGCTTTCTTTTGCTACATCTTCAAGTTTCTTTTTCAAAGACTCAGAGGGCTTATCCTCAAGAATTGAATTTCTAGTGATCTCGATCAGTTGCGACCAACCCTGATTCCGTCTTTCCTCGCAACTATTATGTTTATTTCGAAATATTCCCGCTGCTTTGCCGCAATAAATGCAACTTCCCATCTCGTCCTCACAGTCTTTTAGAGACTTCTAGTTTAAAATATTACTAATAATTTTTTTTGGATAAATTATCTTGGCTGGATCAAAGGGTCAAGCTCTAAGAAAGATAAAAACCCCGCCCCGGAACTGATCCTGGGCGGGGTTGATTGGTTGAAAGTTATAAGTTATTAAGCACGCCTTCCAACACAATTAAACTGTTATTACTAGTTTGTACTGGTGAATGCCATGCATATCACCGCCAGCGTCTTTATCAATGACGACGAATCCGGTCTGCATCACGACTATAAAATCTGGCTGGAAAAACTGGCTCCCCACGAACCTGTTTCCGGATATCGGCACAACGTTGGAGAAGATAATGCCG
>PWGS01000239.1 GCA_003554505.1 Desulfonatronospira sp.
ACTGGACCAGCGAATACGCGAAAAGGAGCGCCTGGAAAAGGAGCTGCACCAGAATGAGAAACTGGCCAGCATGGGCCGCATGGTGGCCAGCATCGCCCATGAAATAAGAAATCCCCTGGGAGTCATACGCAGCAGCATCGAAATTTTATACAACAGGGCCAAAAAGCAGGGCTCAGCAGATGCCAGGCTGTTAGAGGCCATTTTTGACGAGTCCAAGAGACTCAGCCAGACCGTGAACGACTTTCTTGATTATGCCCGGCCCAAGCAGCCCAAGCTGGACCAGGGGGACCTGGTGCGTATCTGGGAAGAAGTGATTTCCTTTATGCGCTCTGAGCTGGACAAGCATGATATAATTCTGGAAAAGGATTTTCCAGAGTACATGCATGTCATGGGAGACAAAGACCTGCTTTACCGGGCCTTTTACAATGTTTTCGTAAATTCCCTGCAGGCCACCCCCGGGGGAGGGGTGATCAGGGTCAGGATCACCTGGGAGGATGCCCCACTTGTGGTGGTTACGGATACCGGTCCCGGGTTCGAACCTACCATGATCGACAGGTATCTTGAGCCTTTCTACACCACCAAGGACACCGGAACCGGACTGGGTCTGGCTATTGTGGCCGGAATCCTGAAGAACCATGAAGCCGGGCTTTATATAAGCAATAACCCCGAGGGCGGAGCCAGAATTGAGATTTGCTTCAGCCCCGAACAGAACAATAAGCAAAGTCATTAGACGCGAAAAATTATGAACAGTCATATACTGGTTATTGACGACGAAAAAAATTATCTTCTGATCCTGGAGACTCTTCTCGAGGAAGAGGGGTATACCGTCACCGCCCTGAATGATCCCCAGATGGCCCTGGACTACCTGGACGAGTCCGAGGTGGACGTGGTTATTACGGACATGAAAATGCCCGGGATAAGCGGTCAGGATATACTGGAGCACATCCAGAAGCACCATGCCCAGATCCCGGTACTCATCATGACCGCCTACGGCAGTATTGACGGAGCGGTGGAGGCCATGCGCTGCGGGGCATTTGACTATATTTCCAAGCCCTTTTCCAATGACGAGCTCATGCTCTCTGTACGCAAGGCGGCCCTTCTGTCCAAGTCTGAGCAGGAAAAGAGGCTTATGACCCAGACCCTGGCGGAGCAGTACGGGCCGCACAAACTGGTGGGCAACAGCAGAAGTATCCGGGAGGTTCTGCAGATGGTGTCCAAAGTGGCCCCGAGCAGGTCCACGGTGCTGGTTACCGGGGAGTCGGGCACGGGCAAGGAGCTCATAGCCAAGGCCATACATTATTCTTCACCTCGCCGGGAAGGCCCGTTTATCTCCATCAACTGCATGTCCTTAAGTCCCGGAGTCCTGGAAAGCGAGCTCTTCGGACATGAAAAGGGCTCTTTTACCGGGGCCACAGCAATGAAAAAGGGACGGTTCGAACTTGCTGATGCCGGAACCCTGTTTCTGGATGAAGTAGGCGAGCTTTCTCAGGAGCTGCAGGTGAAGCTTCTGCGGGTGCTGCAGGAAAAGGCCTTTGAGCGGGTGGGCGGTTCCAGAACCATTCATGCCGATATACGACTGGTTGCAGCCACCAACAAGGACCTAAAGCAGGCGGTGGAAAAGGGGGAGTTCCGCGAGGACCTTTATTACCGGCTGAACGTAGTGGGCATACACCTGCCCCCCCTCAGGGAGAGGCGTGAGGACATCCCGCTTCTGGTTGCGCACTTCATGCAGAAATTTTCTTCCGAAAACCAGCAGGAACTAAAAAAATTCGCCCCTGAGGCATTGGAATATCTTACTGCATATGAATGGCCCGGAAATGTGCGCCAGCTGGAAAACGTGGTGGAGCGCTGCATGGTGCTTGCTTCCAGGGAAGAAATCGGAGTGGAGGATCTGCCAAGCGAGATCAAGGATGAAGAGGCCCAGTTCAAGAGCGCGGTGGACCTGTTGCCGGTGGAGCTGGAACTGTCCGGTACCCTGGAGAAGATCGAAGCAGCTCTCATCAGAAGAGCCCTGGTCAAGAGCGGTTTTGTCCAGGTAAAGGCTGCGGAACTTTTA
This sequence comes from Desulfonatronospira sp., assembly GCA_003554505.1. Classification (GTDB taxonomy): domain Bacteria; phylum Desulfobacterota; class Desulfovibrionia; order Desulfovibrionales; family Desulfonatronovibrionaceae; genus Desulfonatronospira. The sequence goes on from PWGS01000239.1 coordinate 2,057, forward strand.
AATATCTCCAAGAGCCTTCTGCAGTACAAGCTCAAGAAGTACAACATCCAGCCCAAATAAGAATGTGATGAACTCAAATGCCCGGTATTGACGATTTATTGCCGCAGATGGGCCAGGGAGACTTGCAGGGACTGTCTGTAGTGGCTGCAAAGGAGATTCCGGCCAGAGAAGCCGAGTTTGCCGGCATTGATGACCTGCCACGTCCCCTTGCAGAGGCGCTGACAGAATCAGGCATCGAAAATTTTTATACCCACCAGGCCAGGGCGGTAAACCTGGTTCGAAAGGGCCAGAGCGTTGTCACGGCTACACCCACTGCCAGCGGCAAGTCCCTCATCTACAACATCCCTGTCCTGGAATCCATAATAAACGATCCCGCCTCAAGAGCGCTTTATCTTTTTCCCTTGAAAGCCCTGACCCGGGATCAGCTGTCCAGCCTGGAGGAGTTCGCCCGTTTGCTGGCAGGCAAGGTTCATGTTGATTCCGCAGTCTACGACGGGGATACCGACCCCCAGGCCCGGGCCAGGATCAGGAGCAAACCGCCAAATATCCTCCTGACCAATCCGGATATGCTGCATCGTTCTTTTCTGCCCTATCACCGCAGCTGGCAGAAGTTTTTTTCCGCGCTCAGATATATAATTGTGGACGAGGTACACACCTATC
>PWGS01000005.1 GCA_003554505.1 Desulfonatronospira sp.
CAAGGTGGGGCCTGATTTCATAGATCCGGGATATCATGTAAGGATCACCGGGCGCGTCAGCCGCAACCTGGACGGGTGGATGCTGCATGAAAAATGCAACAGGGAGATTTTTGCCCGGGGAAAAGATGGAGCTGACGTGTGCGTGGTGGAAGGGGTCATGGGACTTTATGACGGGTATGACGGGGCCTCAGAGGCCGGCTCCACGGCACAGATGGCCAGGTGGCTGGGTCTGCCGGTTCTTCTGGTGGTGGACGCCCGGAGTCTGGCCAGAAGTTTTGCAGCCCTGGTCAAGGGCTTTATGGAGTTTGATCCGGGATGTTCTTTTTGCGGGGTGGTGGCCAACAATGTCGGCAGCCGGAGGCACCTGGACTACCTGCAGCAGGCAGTCAGGGATCTGCCCGGATGCAGGCTTCTGGGAGGCATACCCCGCAATGCAGGGGTGCAGATTCCATCCAGGCACCTGGGCCTTTACACTGCAGAAGACCATGTATTGACCCGGGAGATGATCTCTGATCTGGCGGAGCTGGCGGATAAACACCTGGACCTGGATTCTTTGCTGCATGAGCTTACCTTTGTACAGCCTGAACCTGTCAGGGAAAGGAGCCGGCCTGATGCCCGTGTGCGCATTGGTGTGGCCAGGGACAGGGCCTTTTGTTTTTATTACCAGGACAACCTGGACCTGCTTGGCCGAAACGGCCTGGAGCCGGTGTTTTTTTCGCCCCTGCAGGATGAGGCTTTGCCCCGGGACATACACGGCCTGTACCTGGGCGGGGGGTATCCGGAGCTGCATGCGGCGGAACTGGCCGGAAACCGCTTTCTGCTGCAGAGCATCCACAGGGCGGGCAGCCTGGGGATGCCCATATACGCGGAGTGCGGGGGATTTATGTACCTGTGCAAAAGCCTGGTGGATATTGAGGACAACGTGCACGGCATGGCAGGTATATTTCCCTTCACCTCCAGGATGCAGGCCAGGCGGGCCGGGCTTGGGTACAGGGAGATCAGGCTTTTGGGGGATACCCCCCTTGGATGCCGGGGAAGCGTGCTTAGAGGACACGAATTTCATTATTCCCGGATTGATGAACAGGATCAGGCGGTTTCCGTGCAGCAGATTTACGGGGCCGCGGACAAAAGCGGGGAGCAGCGATCCTGCCCCGGCTGGTTAAAAAACAATACCCTGGGCAGCTACGTGCACCTGCATTTTTTAAGCCGCCCTGACGCAGGCCGGGCATTGGCCCGGGCATGCCTGAGTTTCAGGGACAGCGGCCTGCATCTCAAGTTGTGATACAGGGAGGGCAAGAGCTTATCCCGCAAATGTCATACTCTATGGGCAGGTTTTACTCCCGTGTCCCGGCGCAGCGCGGGGGCAAAATACAGGGTGAGGGTGCCCAGGATGATCAGGCCTCCCAGCCAGGTCATGCCCGGCGGGGATTCCCTTATTACCAGCCAGACCCAGAAAGGTCCCAGGATGGCCTCCAGCAGAAGAAAGAGGCTTACTTCAGGGGAGGGCAGGTTCCTTGTGGATACCGCCAGGAGCACCGAGGCCAGGGGCATCTGGACTATGCCCATCAGGGCCAGGACCATGAAGCTCGAAAATTCGAGGCTTAAGGGGGAGGCCCAGAAAAAGGCCGGGGCAGCTGCTGCAAATCCCCCCAGGGCAACCACGGCAGTCCTTTTGATTTTCGGTCGCCGGCGCAGAATGGTGTAGTTGCCCCCTACAGCCACAGCAGCTGCAAGGGCAGAAAGATCGCCCATGAGGTTGCCTGTGCCCAGAGATCCCTTGAAGACAATGGCCACCCCTGCCATCACAGCGAGTATGGCCAGCCAGGTTCTGGCCCGGATGTCTTCCTTGAGGATGAACCTGGTGAATATGGCCGCAAACATGGGTGCTGTGCTGAAAATAAGTACCGAGTTGGCGACATGGGTATTCAGGATGGAGATGACAAATGCGGTGCTGCTCAGGCCGAAAAGTATTCCCGAGGCCAGGGCTGCGCTGCCCTGGGGCTTTATTTCCCAGAAGGGAAGTTTCCTGCAGTCGCGGTAAAACACAAGGCTTAAGGTCAGCCCCATGAGCAGACCCCGCCAGAACAGGACCGTCCAGGGGTCGGCCATGGCCAGCCTGATGAGCAGGGAATCGAAGCTGAGGACAAAGGCGCCGGTGAAAGCCAGGATTATTCCCCGGCTGTACCCGGTCTTGAGCAGGGATTTATGCTTGTTCATGGCCAGGGGTTATTCCTCACTGCAAGTATTGTTTCTGATTGGAGTTTTTCTGGTCTCTTGGCATCAAAGAAATGTAGCCCGGAGACAGCACTAAAGTCCAGAGGCATATTTTAGGTTCGTCCGGTTTAAGCGTACTTCCTCGAAAAGAATTAATGTTTTACTCCCGTCAAGGCAGGGAGTGACTAGAACCGCCCCGGAGTAATCCGTCCAGTTAAACAGAAGAAGGAATGGGTTTCACAGCCTGGGGCGGGGAAGTGGAGTGATTTGCGGGCTGGTTTTGCTGGGGGTGAATTGACTTGAGCCTGGACAAAGACTACATTGCAAGCAAAATGACTGCAAAAGGAGTTTGACATGCAAATGACAATCCGAATGCCGGACGAGTACAGGTCCAGGATTGAGGAAGTTTCAGAAAAGACCGGCCTTAAAAAATCAGATATTGCCCGGATGGCCATCAAAAAATTCCTGGAGGACTTTGATGTCCAGGCCCGAGGAGACA
>PWGS01000247.1 GCA_003554505.1 Desulfonatronospira sp.
TCAGCATTTAATGTCGTTCGTGAAAGAACTGGCAACGTTAAGAACTGGAAAAGCGGTAAAATGGTCCAAAGATGGGTTGCTGCCGGCCTGCTGGAAACAGAGAATAAGTTCAGGCGTATAAAGGGCTAAAGAGATATAGTGTTTTTAAAGAACGAAGTCAAACGATTGACTATAGAAAAATGTGACGGACATTCGGATAAGGGAGGAAGCGGTTCTAAAACATCGTAATCCTACCTCACTGAAATTCCACGGTGTTAGGGACATGCTCAATTGAAAGGCAAATACCTGGAATTTTCGACCGGGCAGTCACAAATACAATTCAGTTTCAGTTTCAGTATTGTTTCTTTAATATGCTTTATCCCAAGGCTACCATGATCAAGCCGGCCACTAGTATAATAGTTCCCACTAACTTGAGACTATTAAAATTGTCTTTGAGGATAAACCAGCCCAAAAAAGCTCCAAGCGGTATGCTGAGCTGCCTAAAAGCTACGATATAACCTACATTGTCTGCAAAAAGCATGGAAGCTAAGACTAGCCCGTAAGTGGCATACATGCCCACCCCCACCAAAATGGCGGTTATTTTTTCATTTTTAAGAACTACCCGGATTTTTCTTCTTTCGGAAGGTTTTGTTACGATTAATACTAAAAGCCACAGGGAAGCGGAAAAACCCTGCAGGATAATGTAGGTTGAAGGTGCTGTAATTGCTGAAAAAGGTGCCAATTTATTCATTATAGTTACGCCCTCTGCGTCAACAAGGGAGTAACCGGCGGTGCCTATTGCAGCTAGGAATACATATTTCCCGGCAGGGCTAAATAAATTTGTTATAAACTCTCGCTTATCTATACTGCCCCAGTTGAGGTATAACCCAATTATTATTAGGAGAGCTCCGAAAAGATAAATACTGGAAAATGATTCTCCTTTAAAAATAGCCAGGGTAAGGGTGACCAGGATTATCGGTAAGGCCCGGATTGTTGGATAAATAACTGACATGGTGCCTAAGGTATAGGCCTGGGCCAAGTTAAAAAGGTAAAGAGCCATGAAAAAACCTGTTGCTATTAAAAGTAGATATATTTGTGGGGGTATTAGGAATAAGTGATTTTTTAGAAACAATAAAAGAGGGGAAAAGAATAAAACTCCCAGGGTGTTAGCGAATAAAAATAATGACGGGCTGGGATGGCATTTTTTTACCAGCAAATTCCAGCCTGCATGTAAAAATGCTGAAACTATGATTAGGACAACGGCCTGGGTTGTCATATTAAAACTCCCCTTATTGCAACAGGGATTTGATTAGATCTGTTTAATTGCAGATGTAAGGTAGTATAAGGTAATATAAGATATGCAATACTTAGAAAGAAACCGGTGCCTGGGAGCATCTTTTATTCTCCGAGGCACCGGTTTCGATACTGGTTTATTCTGCGAAGATTTCTCTCCATTCATCCATGATCCTGTCCCGGTTTTCTGCAGCCCAGCTTGCATCATAATCAATAAAGTTAGCCTCAAATTCTACATCCATTACTTCTTCGCGAGTAACCATATCACGGTGTTCGTGAGCGGCAGCCATACCTGCCTCCGATCCGATCCAGTCGATTACTTCTTTTGCTACTTCAAGGTTTTCAGCACCCTGTAATATCCAGGCGACATCCAGGTCATAACCGACCCCTTCTTCCGGGATAACCGCCAAAATGGGGTAGCCTTCGTCAATACGGTTAAAAACACCCATGTCCCAGCTTAAACCAATCATGTATTCACCCTCGGCAACCATTTGTGCAGGAGCAGTGCCAGATTTGGTATACTGATCTACGTTTTTATCCAACTCGTGCAGATAGTCCCATCCTTCTTCTTCACCCATAATTTGCATAATAGTGGAGACAATTAAGTAAGCTGTTCCGGAAGTACCTGGATCAGGACACACAATTTCTCCTTCCCACTTAGGATCAAGCAAATCTTCCCAACTTGATGGTGGATCATAACCTGCTTCCTCGATCAGTTCTTCATTGACTGCAATGGCATTGTACCAGTATGACCAACCATACCATCGCCCTTCTTCATCTTTGAATTCATCTGAAATATCCGCCCATTCCGGAGAATCATAGGGATGCAAGATGTCCATTCCTTCAGCTCTTAAGGCAAAACTGTGCATCATGCCCCAGACCATATCTGCACCAAAGTTGGGATCTTCTGCTTCGATTCTGCTCCAAAGCTCACCACTGGACATCCGTAGGATTTCACCTTGAATGCCGGTATCGGCTTCTAATGCTTCAAGTATACCCTGCATTTCCGGTTCATCATTGTGAGTATAAATACTTACTGTTTTGTCTTCTGGCTCGGCTTCATCAATCTCTTCCGGTTCGTCAGCTTCACAACCAACAAATAACAACGTTACCATAAAAAGAAGCGCTAAAATAATAGTCAACTTCGTCTTCAAGTAAAAAACCCCCTTATTAATAGTAAAAAGACTCGCCTTACTGATTTAACTTATCCTCAATTACCCTGCTTTGTTTTTTTCAGGCGAAAGTTTACATTGTATTCACTCCTTTCCTTTTAAGCCGGGTTTTATTATTCTACTAAAGCACTTATCAGTTATTTAATAAATATCCAACACTGTCCAGTACAATATCGGCCTTTGGCAAGAGGTCTTTTTTCTCTGTTACGCCACTGGCTACCCCAATTAAACAGGCGACTCCGGCACTTTCGCCCATACTCATATCTGCAGTGGTATCGCCAATAACAGATACTTCGGTAGGTTTAATATTTAGTTGCCGGCAAACTTCCAAAATCAAATCCGGTGACGGTTTGCAGTTTTTAACCAAGTCACATCCTAAAATTACCTCAAAATATTGAGCTAGATTTAATATTTCCATATCTCGGTTTGCTTCAGTGGAATCGTCAGTTGTAACTACAGCCAGTTTGTAACCGCGGGAATATAATTCTTTTATTACTTCTGATACTCTGGGTATCGCCTGAACTAGTTCTCGGTTCGATGATGCTTGATTGGCATTTTGCATAGCTTCTCCAATAATTTGCTGTGCTTTTAAATTAGAATTCACCTGATGCGCAATTTTTGCAGATAAGCTTTCCAACAAATCTTTTGTTGATCCTGTGGCTAAAAACCCGTTGGGAGTTACATATCCCGACTCCAGGTTAACACCCCAAACCTGTATCGCAGTTTCAATGTTTTCGATTGACGGGTATTTTTTGTAAACAAAGCTAACAATAATACGGCACCAATTAAGCCACTTAAGGTTAAAATCAATGATAGTTCCGTCTTTATCAAATAAAAGAGCTTGGCTTGATTTCCACAATTTCAATTCTCACTCCTATATTTGCATTACTGACTGGCTGTATTTTTAGACTCATCCTCTTCAATTAAATGGATGTTCTCCGGTATCTGCAGGTAGACTTGATCCCCGGGAGCAAGAAGTTCGTTTTCCTTAGGATTGCGGATTTCAACGGTTAAGACTTCATTGTCAATCTTTACTTCGTACATGATTGTTGCTCCGAGGTAGGTGCCTTTTAGTATTTCAGCTTCCAGTACGTTACCCTTGCTGCTTTTATCTGCGGGTTCATTTAAAGAAACTTTGATATTTTCAGGTCTTAGTATAGCTTTACCTCGATCACCGGGTTTAAATTTATTCATGGTGAGGTTAATTTTCATTTTACCGATGTTTGTATTGATTTCCGAATTCCCTTTATCGTCGGTGTTAATTACTTCTGCATCGAGGAAATTTGCGCTGCCTAAAAAATCTGCGACGTATATACTTGCCGGATAGCGGTAAATATGCAGTGGTGTGCCAATTTGTTCAATATCGCCCTCACGCATCACCGCTATTTTATCAGCTATGCTTATTGCTTCTTCCTGGTCGTGGGTTACAAAAATGATAGTGAGGTTAAGTTTTTCCCTGATTTTTATGATTTCATCACGCATGTACGCACGCAGGTTAGCATCCAGGTTGGATAGAGGTTCATCTAGCAAAAGCAGTTTTGGGTTAAGGATCAGGGCGCGGGCCAGGGCTACCCTTTGTTGTTGACCTCCGCTTAGCTGATTGGGGTAACGGCCTTCCATTCCGTCCAGTTGGATCATGGTGAGAATTTCCCTAGCTTTTTCTGCCATTTCTGCCTTTCTATATTTTCTTACCTTTAAGCCGTAGGTGACATTTTCGTATACATTCATATGGGGGAAAAGCGCGTAGTTTTGAAAAAACATAACAGTATCACGTTTTTCAGGCGGTATACCGTTAATTAGTTTTCCATCTAAGTAAGTGTCTCCGCGGTCTTGTGAGTAAAATCCCCCAATAACTCGCAGAAGGGTAGTTTTGCCACACCCGCTTGGACCCAGGAAACAAACTATTTCTCCCCGGTGAACATCGATACTTACTCCTGACAGGGCGGTTACCGGGCCAAATTTTTTTACCACGTCTTTTACTTGTAAGATTGGTTCTTCTGACATGCCAATGTGCCTCCTTATCTAAACAATTATACCTGCTTATTTAATTCAAAACATTACTTTACATGCGTGCTAAATGAGTTCTGGAAATAAGCTTGGTTAATGTAAACAGGCAAAGAGCTACAATACTGATTAACACTAAGGCCATGGCTGCTGCGCGGCTGATTGCTCCCTGTTCCGCAACCTGAAGAATATAAACTGCTCCCAGGGTAGTTCCTGGATAAACCAGGAATATTGCTGCCGAAATTGAGGTCATCGCGCACATAAACGTGTAAATAAAACCATACATAAATGATGATCCCATCAAGGGTAATACTACCCTGAAGAAAGTTAATACTTTCGAAGCCCCCATGTCCCAGGATGCTTCTTCCATGTTTATACCTATCTGGTGAAGTTTGCTTATTCCTGCTTCAAGACCCACCCCCAGATGCCGGAGAACCATACTAATAATTATGATTGTCATGGTTCCGGTAAGGTGAAGTGGTGGTTGGTTAAAAGCAAGGATGTAGCCGATACCGACAACAGTGCCTGGAACCCCCATACCGAAAAGGGCGATATATTCCATTATCCGGCTGCCGTAAATTTTCATGCGCACATTCAAATAGGCTTGGATTACCCCTAAAAAGGCTACAATAAAAGCGGAGATGGCGGCTATTTGTAAACTCGTCCCCATCGCAGACCAACCAGTCCTGGTACTAAAGTGATCAAGGGTAAAGGTGTTGTTAACGCCGGGTATAACTACGAAAGCGCTCCAGAATATAACTCCGAAAGCTAAAACTATCAATATTGCACTAAGAATGCTGGAAACAGTAAATATCCCTCGTATCGAGCGGTGCATCTTGATTTGAGAAGTTACCCCGGATTGTCCGCTAATCGTGGTTCTGGTTTTGTCAGTTAAAACATAGTTTTGAATAAAAAAGATGATCATAGTTGGTAAAACAAGAAAAGTAGCCAGAACTGCAGCCATTTCCATGTTGTGCTGTCCAACTACCAGTAAATACGCATCTGTGGCCAAGAAGGGTAACCCACCTCCGATAACCATCGGGGTGGCAAAGTCGGCAATGGACTTGATAAACACCAGGAGCCCTGCTTTTAAGATCCCGGGCATTACCAAAGGTATAGTTATGCCTAAAAGAGTTTTCCACTGGCCGGCACCCATATCCGATGATGCTTCTTCTAAATTGAGGTCCATGGAACGCAAAACATTTTCCAGCATCATAAAACCAAGAGGGAATAAACCGATAATCTGGGCCAGGATAACACCTGTCCAACCGTAGATGCTAAATTCAATTCCAAATAAGCTGGCCAGCAGCTGGCTAATTAAACCTCTTCTGCCGCCAAGAGTAATTAGGGATATAGAAAAAATAAATGGCGGAGCTAAGAGAGGAACCATGGCTATTGATCTTAGAATAGTCGCTATTAACCTGCTGTGCATCCGGGCGACCAGGTAGGCATACATAAAACATAATGTGACTACAATACTGGTTACAGTGAAAGCTAAAATCAAACTGTTGGATAGAGCACGGTAATAGTATGATCTATCAAAAAAGTTTTGGAAATACTCAAGAGTAATGACCCCTTCTGCTGCACCCAGGCTTCTTGCCAAAACATAAATAATAGGCACAACGATAAACAAAACCAGAGATAACCCAATTATTAAAGCCAGTGAAAATTGTAAGGGATTGCGGGCTAAATGGCGAATAGAATCTTTTTGCCTTTTCAAAGTTAGTTCGCCAGATTGGAACAAGAAATTCACCTGCCTTACGTGGAGTACTAAAATAGTTTACATAACTATTATACCAACTATTGATAAAATCGAAATTATATTTTTATTATTCAGTCTTAAAAAGCTCGTTTATATATTTTCTCGTATGCTTCAATACTCATGTCTCGCGGGTTACCGGTAGTTTGGGGATCATTAAAGGCTGCTTTTGCCAGGCGAGGGATGTCTGCCTTATCGATCCCTAAAGCACCAAGTTTTGGGATGCCAATATCTTCGGTTAAATCCCTGGCAGCTTCCACGGCGGCCAAGGCGGCTTCGCGTTCATTCATGCCAATTGCGGGGACTCCAAGTGCCAATGCAATCCGGGCATATTTGGCCGGCTCACCCATCCAGTTGTATTCCATTACTGGCACCAAGGTGGCTCCGACGGCTAATCCGTGGTGGACCGGGAATATACCACCCATGGTCTGGGTCATAGCGTGAACAGCTCCTGCACTTTCACTGCCGTAAGATAATCCGGCCAGCAGGGCGCTCATGGCCATGTAGTAACGGGCTTCAACGTCCTGACTGTAAGCTACTGCCCGGCGCAGGTACTTCCCGGCAAACTCGATTGCCATTAAAGCTGCGGCATCGGTTTGCGGTTGAGCGTAAGCGCATGTGTAACATTCAATAGCGTGGCAAAGGGCGTCAATACCGGTTCCGGCTGTTACCTCGTTAGGCATTGATAAATGCAGCAGAGGATCGACCAGCGCTAGATGAGCGGCAACCAAAGGGCCGCCGACATTAAATTTAAACTCCCTTTTTGGATCGGTAATGACGGCCCACATGGTTACTTCACTACCGGTGCCGGCCGTGGTCGGAATGCAGGTGAGTGGCGGAATCCTTTTAGAAAGCACCTTCTTGTCTTCCGTGCATTCATATTCAATCACCGGTTCATCATGGGCAACCTCTACTCCGATGGCCTTAGCCGTATCCATGGAGCTACCGCCGCCTAAAGCGACTAGTCCATCACATCCGGTAGAATTGTATTTTACGGTTCCGGCAGCCACCGTTGCCAGCGGAGGATTAAAGACCACTTCGTCATAGAGCTCAAAACTAATTGAAGCATCTTTTAGCGGTTTGGTTACCTTATCAAGTAGGCCGGCCTTAACTACTCCTTCATCGGTAACCAAAAGCGGTTTCTTCACCCCAAGTTGTCTTAGCGCTTCAGGTATATTTTTTACCGCTCCCAGGCTATGTTTCATTACGGTTGGTACTTCAAAATAGTGCATTTTTTGTAGATCCTTCACAGTTACAAACCTCCTATCCAGTATGCTTATTTTTGACAAGTAAAACCATTTATTGATTCCCGGTTGGTATTTGTACTAGGGTAGGCATGGCTTCCAATCCCAGTTCTTTAAGTTTATCTTCTGTCGGCTTCCCAAAGTCGTCCCAACCGCGTACAGCATAATAGTCATCTAACATCTGGTCCAAATTTGTTTTCGTAATGAGCTCTCCCTGGTAAGGTCCTTCCGGGAGTGGCTCTTCTGTGAACCGTTTTGGTAAAGTGTCATCTTCTCGGCTAAACCCTTCCCTCAGGTTAAAAAGCCTGATCTGGTTCCAGATCTTATCACCGAGCTTCATTAATTTTTCAACATCCCAGGGGCGGCCAAGCGCAGTTTCCATAAGATGGCAATATGTTTCCGCCTTTATACCATACTGGCCAAAATCACATTTAACCAGTGTGTCGAGTGCGGCAAGGTAGTTTTGCTGATGAACCACTATTTCCCCTTTGTATTTCAAGCCGTGACGTTCAACCATTTCTCCTTTCCACTCACCACCGATTTCATAAAGAACAGGCAAAGCACGCTGGTGACAACCGCCCCGATCGGCGGTAGCCAAGGCCAAGCCCATGCCGGGCACACTGCGTGGCCCCCAGGCCGGGCTTTCAAGACCTTTTACATGAACGGCAAAATCTTCAGCGCCGCGGTTTAGCTCTTTGGCCGCTTCTTTTACACCCTTAGCCAGAAGATTTCCAATCCCGCTGCGGAAAGCTATTTTTTCGAGCAGGTAATCGACAGCAGAAACATTACCAAATTCAAGAGGGTGTCCTTCAGTATCACCGCTGTTTAGCAGTCCTTTCTGGAAAGCCTCAATGGCAAACCCAGCCACACCGCCGGCAGACATACCGTCTAAACCAAGGGCATCGCACTTTTTAACCAGGTAAGCCACTTCGCGTATATCGCTAATACCCAGGTTACTGCCAAGCATTGCTGCTGTTTCGTACTCAACAACATCGGAAATAAGGCCCTTATGGCGGCCACGTCTGATTGATCCTACTTTTCCGCAGGCAATGGGGCATGCGGCACAAGCGGTGTTGCGCAACCAAAAGGTGCGGCGCTGGGCTTCGCCATTTAACCTGGTAGCTTCATTATAAGTCCCGTCATAGTAATTGTAGGTCGGCAGTAACTGTTCGAGATTGGCAAAATCAATGGATCCGGCGGTGCCGTCACTGTTGAAAGATTGAACTTCCTCACTTTCCGCCAGTTCCTTATATGCTTGGTCGACAATGGTCATGAAGCCATTCTGGTCTGCGGGGGCAAGTGTCTTTGTGCCGCGTAAAGCGATAGCCTTTAAGTTTTTTGCACCCATTACCGCGCCGGTGCCGCCTCGCCCGGCGTGCCGGTTGTACTCACAATTGATCAGGGCGTGGGAAACCATATTTTCACCGGCAGGACCGATACAGGCGGTTTTAACGCTTTGATCACCTACCAGTTCGCGAATTTTTTCTACGGCAGCAAAGGTATCGAGCCCCCAGATTTCTTGTGCAGGATGGATCGAGGCAGTACCGTCACTAATCCAAAGATAGCTTGATTCGGCGGCTTTACCGGTTATAATAATACCGTCAAAGCCACAGTAGCGGATTTCCTGGGCAAAGTGTCCCCCGAAATATGAATCAGCGAAAGTTCCGGTGAGCGGCGATTTTGTAACTACACAGCCGCGCATTGCTGGAGCCAGGGTTCCGGTTAAAGGGCCGGTCATAAACATCAATACATTTTGGGGAGAAAGCGGATCGCATCCTGGCGGCAGTAAATCATAAAGTATTTTGGCTCCGAAGCCCTTACCGCCGACAAATTCTTCTTCCAGGCGGTGGTTAATGGTTATCTCAGTGACTTGTTTTTTGCTAAGATTGACATAAAGCAATTTTTCCATTGTGCAAGATCTATTCATTTGCCGATACCTCCTGCTTTTCTACCAGTTTTAAGGCTCCCGGAACACAGTACTGCACACAAAGAGGACGGCCTCCGCAGAGGTCACATTTATCGGCTTTGCCTTCCTGGTCAAATTGGATCATTTTATCGGGACATGATTCAATACAGCTACCGCAGCCGGTGCATTTTTCTTTGTCAATCAAAACCACACCGCTATTTTCTTCTTTACTGATAGCGGTAACCGGGCATGCGTGCATGCAGAAAGGGTTTTCGCACTGGGTACACACCTGTGGCCGACTTAGCAGATTCTCCTTTTCTTTAAGCACCTTCATTCTGGCCAGGCGCGGATTGTACCCTCCCGCTGCCCGACTGGAACATACCAGCAGGCAGGATTCACATCCGCTACAAAGATCGAATTGGCTTCTTAAATAATTCACTGACATATCTCGTTCACCGCTTTTTGATTAATTTTTATTTACACGGCTTATTTATAGCAACTATTACGATATTTAGATTATTTCTTGAAATAACCTTTGTCGAAATAATAGAAATAAAAAGAATAATTTGTTCAAAATGCACAAAAGGCTACTATAGTGAGTGGCTTAACGGCCTAATTAAAATGCTTTGTGATGCAATATTTGTTGTTAATCAGGTTGTTTGTTAGCTTTGCTTTAGGAATAAAGACGCCTGCTGATCGAGGCCAGCATTAAGGGGAAGATGTCAAGCTGGTCGATATCTTGGTCCAGTAGTTCTTCGATTTTTTGCAGGCGATAGTTTAGAGAGTTGCGGTGCAAATGCAGTTTTTCTGAAGTTTTTGTCCTGGAAAAATTGCAGTCAATATAAGTTTCCAGAGTTTTAACCAGCTCGCTTCCTTTTTCTCGATCGTGTTCAAGCAAGGGTGCGAAGATGCGTTCATGCATTTTCAGTTTATCGAAGTTTGCAAAAAAGCGTTTGACCATGTGATAAGGGGTCATTTCTGAATAAGTAAGGGCGAAATCTTCGTTATATATTTTCTTACCAAGATCGATAGTTTCCCAGGCTTCGAGGTACCCGGCATTGATTCGTTCGACATCTTCGCAATAATCACCAATAGCCATATAGACCGGAACACCATCCATGCGGTTATAAATGTTATCTCTAATTTTGTTTATCAATTCTTTGCCATATTGTTGTAAGTTTTCCTGTTTATTTTTTTCAGGGATATAAATAAGGACTACAAGGCCGCCCAGGGTATCGATCACAATTCCTTCCAGGCCTGCTTTTTCCAGGGCATAATTTAAAAGACGATAAAGCTTTCTTTCAACTCCCTCTTTACTTAGGACCGGTTCTTGTGTCCCATCTTTTTTTTGGTAAACATTTTCTTTATCGATTTCGGCAAGCAATACATAATAACTGCCGGTGGCGTCAAGACCGTACTGGCGAGCTTGAGAAATCAGGTTTTCTCGGTTCCTGATGCTTCCGAGCAATAGCTCATTGAAAAAGTCTAATTCACTTTTGCGTTCCGCTACACGGATTGCTTTTTCTTTTAAATTGTCAAGAGCTATCGCCATGGCCCCGGCTTCCAGGGCGATGTTTTTTTCTTTATCAAGTTCATCAGAAAGATTGGGAACGATTAAAACCCCGTAAAAGGTGTCTCCGGCGATGATTGGAAAAAAGTAGTCCAAGTGGCTTTTGCCTTCATAATCATAGCGATAATAGTATGGAATTTTGTCATGAACCAGGGCATTTAAAAATCCCCGAGGATAGAAATCGTTTAAGGTTAAAGGGCTGCCACATTCTCGCCATTTTTCAAGCAAATAAGAGTTAATGTTGGTATTCTGAGGTTCTGCGGCCTCTTGCAGTAACAGTTCGGCATCTGTCATTAAAACTGGTTTCTCCAAAAGTGAAGTTAAGGAAGATAAGAGATCTCTTAAACCTTTGCCCTTTAGAACCATGTGAGTCATCATGTTGTGCACTTCGCGGGCATACTCTAAGGCTTGAACTTGTTTATCCAGAATCCGGGTCATTACTGGAACAATAACATCAACATAAGAACAGTCGGGCATTTGCAATAAAGGTAAATTCATTTCATCTGCTTTTTCAATTAGGCGTTTATCTATCTGGGAAATATAGCGTTCGGGTGAGAAAATAATCAGGGCCGCCCCTCCGCAGGCTCGAATGTCTTCAAGCATGTTAAGTTGGGCATTAATATTGTCTTTAAGGGCATAAAAAGTGGTTGAAAGTAAAGAATCCCGACGGAACCAAATAGCAGCGTCGGGAACTTCAATAATGTCGACGGCACGAATTTCCTTATCGAGGCCGGATTCACCGGCCAAAACCTGTGCTTCTGCCAGGCGGCCGATTTGCAGTGCTTCTCTAACTGTTATGGCCATCCGGCTTACCTCGCTTGTAGTTATGTAGCTTTAAAAAGCTTATGGTCAAACATTTTACAGTTTAGCCTAAGATAACAGGAAATGCCCGAGAGTATTGATTTGGTTCTGCTCCAAATTGAACAAGTCTTCCAGCTTAAAATCAAATGTATTACAAAGGCTATCAGGTAAAACAAATTTTTCCCTATTTCTTCGGCAATTACTTCCCGGCAGTGTTCACAAAGTTCTCCTTTAATATGAGAGTCCATGTATTTTCCGCAGTCTTTTAATGAATCCGTTTGAGGATATTCTTTTTTATTGGCGCTAATCTGACTGCAACCGCAGTCTGTTACTGTTTTAATAATACAACGGTTAATTCGGGCAGTAGAATAAATCCTATCTTTTATTTTAATTTTCTCCTAATAATACTATAACATTTTTATACTATATGTTCAATGGTGAAATAGCTAGGAGCAGGGCAATCGCATAAAAATGATGAAACGAGCCAACAGGAGTGGTGAAAAACACGAAGAGTCTGAACAGGCGGCAACAGCAACCAATAGATTTAACGGTATTTGCAGTAAAAAGTGCAAA
>PWGS01000163.1 GCA_003554505.1 Desulfonatronospira sp.
AAGTGGGCCTTTTTCTGCAGGCCAGAAGCCAGGGTCTGGGCCATATCCCCCTTGAGCCCCTGCGGCTCACGGTCAATTTCAGATCCCAGGCCGGGATAGTAAACTGGGCCAACCAGGCCTTTCCCCGGGTCCTGCCCGAGGTGGAAGACCAGATGACCGGAAGCGTGCCCTACTCCGCTTCCCATGCCTCCCTGCCCTCCCTGGAAGGTCCGGCTGTAAGCATACATCCTTTTTTTGATGATAATTACCAGCCAGAAAGCAGCCGGGTGATCTCCCTGGTCCAGCAGGCCAGGCAGGAAGACCCCCGGGGCACCGTGGCCATCCTGGTGCGAAGCCGGCCCCACCTGCAGGCCATACTGCCGGACCTGCGCCAGAACGGTCTTGAGTACCAGGCCGTGGAAATCGACGCCCTTAGCAGCCGCCCGGTCATCCAGGACCTGTGCTCCCTGGCCGGGGTCCTGACCCATCCCGGGCACAACCTGGCCTGGCTGGCGATCCTGCGCGCCCCCTTGTGCGGTCTGGAGCTGGAGGATATGGCCGTCCTGGCCGAGGATAAAAATGCTCTTATTGTAAACCGCATTCAGGATCAGGATCTTTTGTCCCGCCTGAGTCCCCGGGGCCGCAAGCGCCTGGACAGGGTCCGGGATATTTTGCTGCAATTTCTGGGGCAAAGGCAGCGCAGCGGGCTGCGCAAACAGGTTGAGTCCTGCTGGAAGGCCCTGGGAGGGCCGGACTGCCTGCACTCTGAAAGCCAGCTCAATGACGCGGCTGTCTTTTTCAGGCTGCTGCAAGAGCGCCTGGAACATGCTCCGCACAGGGTCATTGACGAACTGGAAAACGCCGTGGCCGGTATTTTTGCAGGACCGGATACCTCCGCCGGCCACAACCTGCAGGTGATGACCATCCACAAGGCCAAGGGGCTGGAGTTTGACACCGTGATCCTCCCCGGCCTGGGCCGGCCTCCGGGTTCCGATGAACATCAGCTCCTGGTCTGGATGGAGCGCGCTTCCACCAAGGGCCGCACCGACCTGCTCATGGCCCCCAAGACCGCCACCGGGCAGGAAAAAGACCCGGTTTACGCCTATATCCAGCGCCTCATGGCCCGCAAGACCCGCCACGAGGACGGCAGGCTCTTGTACGTGGCCTGCACCCGGGCCAGCAACCGTCTGCACCTCCTGGGGCATACCCGGCTGACGGATAAGGGACTGCCGTCAAAGCCGGCCGGAGGCTCCCTTCTGGAATCCCTGTGGCCGGCGGTCCAGGAGGAGTTTGAACAGGCTGCTCAAAATTTCCGGGAGGATGCCGCAGGAGATGCCACCCCGGCACAGGGGCGGATATTTTACCGCCTGCACCCGGACTGGCAGCCTCCCCTGCTTCCTGCCGGGCTCAAGCCCCTTTCAGACCCCCGGCCGGACCCCGGCGAGGAAAGCATTGTCTTTGACTGGGCCGGGGAAACCATCCGCCTGGCCGGCACCTGCGTACACCGCTGGATGCTGGTAATGGCCGGGGAGGGAATTAACAAATGGAGCATACACAAGATCCGGGGGCTCAAGCCTGTGTTTGCCCGTCAGCTGCGGGAGCTGGGCCTTATGGAGGAAAACCTGGAAGAAGGGGTGGACCTGGTGCAGCAGGCCCTGGAAAACACCCTGAACCATGATATCGGACGCTGGATCCTGGGACCCTGGCCGGGGGCGCGCAATGAATACGCCCTGAGCGGGCTGGACAATGGCCGGGAGGTGGCCGTGTCCATGGATAGAACCTTTGTGGATGATACCGGCCTGCGCTGGATAATAGACTACAAGATCAGCCGGCATTCAGGCAGGGACGTGCAGGGTTTCCTGGATCAGGAGCAGGCCCGCTACCAGGAGCGCATGCAGACCTATGCCCGGCTCATGCAGGCCGCCGAACCAGGGCCTGTTGAGCTTGGACTCTATTTTCCCCTGCTCAGACAATGGAGACACTGGCCTGCTCTGAAATAATCAGTCTGTGCAGCCGGCTCATGGACTATACCTGGATCGTCCTGCCTGCTTGATATCTTTTACTGCTGCCTGGTCAAATTACACGGACCTGTCTAGATCAAGCTGCTTCAAACCCATCAGGATTTCTCTTCTTAGGTCTTCGATCATGGCATGGCGCTGTTCTTCCTGGATTCTCAAAAGCCTCAGCCCTTCAAGGATGATTTCGTTTGAATTGTTGTACATCCCTGAATCCACTTTCTCATTAATCCATTGCTGCATTTTTGGATTTAAGAATATTTCCATAGTCAAACCCTCCAGAAATAATTCACCCTGATGCATCATGCACACAGGAAATTAAGATGCAACTGTAAAAAGTCAAAAGTAACTATTCAGCACCTGCGGGCGAAAAGCCAGGGTCCGGGGGTTCGGCAAACTGGGCGTAAACTGTTTGAGCGACGTAGGAAGCGTTAATCAAAACCGTAAAACACCGAGCCTGGTTCAAAGCATGTTATAGGAAATATCATGGTTATCAAACCCGTGTATAGGTTTTGATTTACGCTTCCTTGGAGCGAGTTTTTACGTCCTGTTTGCCGAATTTCCGGACCACTGGAGCCCTTTATCATTTTAAAACCCTGGCAGCCTGAACTTCATGGTCACCTCCCCGGTTTCCCTGTCCACCCTGAGCATGGGCTTATCCTCCTGGGTCTTGTTCAGCTTCTTCCCGGTGGCCATTTCCAGAAGCCC
>PWGS01000037.1 GCA_003554505.1 Desulfonatronospira sp.
GACCCTGCGGCCCTGGTAGTTGTTCCTGGAGTCGAATACCGGGCGGCACCTGTGATTGATCCAGCGCAGCTCCCCTTTGCGGTTTATGATCCGGAACTGAAGCTGGCAGCATTGATGTGATTCGGGCAGGAAAAGTTCTTCATGGTTCTGGAGCAAAGCTTTGTCCTCTGGATGGACAATCCTGAACAACAAGTCCGGATCCTGGATGAATTCCCGGGGCGTGTACCCTGTAACCTCCTGGCAGGCTGGCGAGGTATAGATTATCTCCCTCTGGGGGGAGATCCAGTATTCCCAATTGACGGTATGATCAGCAAAAAGACGGAACGTTTCCTTTTCCGCCTCCAGCTCCTGACGGGCCTGCACCCTAGAAGAAATATCCTGGAGATGCTGGATCACCCCTTCCATCCTGCCGGATTCGTCCAGAAGCGGATAGACAGTTATCTCCAAATGGCCCTGGATTTCCCCTTCCCGGGTATAAGGGACCTCAGCCCGCTGCGTGGTTTCCGTTTCCAAGGCCCGGACCACCGGGCACCAGGGGCAGGCCTGGTCCCTTTCCTGGTAGACACGGTAACAGAGCTTGCCCTCCAGAGGCTGATGATGAGAATACAGCCTGCGTGTCCAGGCATTCGCGGCAATGATGCGCATCTGGGGGTCCAGTATGCTGATGCCGGCCTCAATGGAGTCCAGGATTTGCCAGACAAAAGGACTTTTGAGGTCCTGTGGGGAGAAAGTGCAGGTTTCTTTCATAACTGGCTCATTCAAAGGTTGTCCTGGAGAGTGACTGCTCCGGGGTGAACATGAGTAAATGCAAATAATTGATGCTTTGTAAGCCGGCTCTCGAAACTTTTGCCATACTAAACAAAGTATATCAATCAGTCAATGTTGTCTGGAGGATAATTTCAATGTACACAGGCCGGCCTCGGAAACCGAGTTGTAGAACTCCGGGTCCATACATTAGTAACTTACTCTTGAAACCCTGTCATAAAAAAACAAGAAAAAATTGTGCTATGGCGCTGGAATTATCCACTTTTGTCGGGGTCGGTGTCGGTATCGGAATCGGTATCGAAAATACCGGGCAGCTTTTTACATGACTTTGCCTACCGGATTTGATTCCGACTTCGACCCCGATACCGATCCCGATCCCGACCCCGATGATAAGCATAAGCACAGACGCTTAAGTGCCCAGGGGCAATTTTTTCGCTTGGGTTGCGGGCTTGGCCCGTGTTAGGGTTTTTGCAGAAGGGACATGAACTGTTCCTTGTATCCCCGCAGGGGGAAAATGGATTGCGCCCCCTTTCACGGCCCTTTGATGCACATTAAGTCAATAAACCTTGACTCAAAGACCTTGCCAGCTTCTTTTTTCCCTCCAAAGTAAACGTTTTTTGACCCCGGAGCCTGGGAATAGTTCCGGGAATTGCTGCCTGGGACTGTCAACTATTATCCTTTGAGGTCCAGCCCTTACCCTTAGACCGGGCCTGCGCGGACTGTCTCAGAAGCTTTGGCATATTTTCTGCTTGAAACAAGGTAACTGTAAGGATTTTGGTCTTAGCGCACTTTAAACAGACGAGTCTGCAAAAAGTCCTTGTTGCAGACACAAGACTCAGGAGACAGGGGTCAGGAGTCAGTATAAACAAAGCGTTATGAATTTGATTTGCTGCTGAATTTCTCATGCTCCGACTTTTTGCAGTCACGTCTAAACAGTAGAACTTTATGGCTTCGTCCAGAGGTTATTATACATGACAGATTCAGGAACACTCCGGGCTGGAATCAAATCAGGCAGGTTTAGACCATGAAGAACCCACATATTTTGATAGTGGACGATGACACGGATTTAACCTCCAGTATGAACCTGATTTTGACTTCCAGGGGCTACCGGACCTCAGTGGCGGACAATGGCGCCCAGGCCCTGAGTCTTTTACGAAAATGGTACCGGCGGAATACCCTTCCGGACCTGGTCCTTACCGACCTCAAGATGCCGGTAATGGACGGCATGGAGCTAATGGATCAGATGAGAAGGGAAGAAATTCCGGTGCGGATAGCGGTGGCCACAGGATACCATGACCAAAACACCCTGGAAAGATTGAAGCGCAGGGATTGCCCTTACGTCCTGTACAAGCCCTTCGATGTCCAGAAGTTTCTGGGGTTTCTGCAGGATATCTTTCTCAATGAAATGAAACCGGAAAAAGACCATGTACGATTTCAGGATCGAAAACGAAGCGGTGGACCACAAGATGAGTCCTGAAGGGGCCTGGGGCATTTATATCCGGGAGCTGAACCGTCTCCCCCGCCTGAGCGCCCAGGAAGAATTCGAACTGGCCAGGAGGTACCGGGACCAGGATGACATGGAAGCCGGCTCCAGACTCATAAACGCGCACTTGCGCCTGGTTTTCAAGCTCGCCGTAAAACTCAAGCGCAAATGGATATGTCTGGATCTCGTCCAGGAAGGCAACCTGGGCCTGGTCAAGGCATTGAAAAAATTCGATCCGGATCTGGGCATAAGATTTTCTCATTATGCCTCCTTTTGGATCAGGGCATATATACACAAGTTCATCATGGACAATCGGCGCATGATCAAGATGGGCACCACCCAGACCCAGCGCAAGCTTTATTATAACTTGAACAAAGAAAAGCAGAGGCTGGAAGTTCAGGGTTTGGCAACTGATACTGAAACCCTGTCCAAGA
>PWGS01000166.1 GCA_003554505.1 Desulfonatronospira sp.
ATTAAAACGACCTGCGCGAGCCAAAATCTCAATCCGTTTCGGAAACCCGTATGTCGACAGAGGCGGGTGCCCTCAATGCGCGGGACGTGCTGTCTTGGCGGTATCCTGAACGGACATTGCCGCCTGCAATGCGCATCTTAAGCGTGGCAAGTTGACAGGCGCGCGCAAAGTGGCGTCGCAGATTGGCGCTCGTTCACGCCCAAGGTCGTCACCGCGCACATCAGAGGCTATGAGGATTACGGCAACCTCTGGCAACCGGACGCGAAATTGGAACAAAATGTCTACCGCCTGCACCATATCCTCAAAGGCGTCAAGATTCAGGATGATCACATCATATGTATCCATCAAGGAGGCATCGTTCAGTACCTGAACCGAAGGGGCTACAGAACATTCCGCTACATTTAACTGCGTGCAAATTTGACGGAGGTGGGAAGCGCTGCCACTATCAAACCCGATCAGCGCTGCATGCTTGTATTGAGATTTCTGCACGTCGAACTGGCACGACAGGTTGGACCAAAGCGCCTCAATATCCGTCGGGAACGCATGCTGCCGCATTCTTAGCCTTTCGAATTTCTCAGTGGCTGCAGTGGGTTGCTTTTTATCCAAAGGCCAAAAA
This sequence comes from Desulfonatronospira sp., assembly GCA_003554505.1. Taxonomy (GTDB): domain Bacteria; phylum Desulfobacterota; class Desulfovibrionia; order Desulfovibrionales; family Desulfonatronovibrionaceae; genus Desulfonatronospira. Next base: position 617 of record PWGS01000166.1, read on the forward strand.
TCCTCATGTCTATTTCATTTCAGTGCATCGCCACACACGTAGTCCAGATGCAATATTCACGCAAAAATCCAATGATATACACGCCCGGAATCGGAATTTCGGCCTAATTTATGACAGCGCGCCTATCATAAACTTGATAAGTGCGAACCAACACAGCGCCCCTGCAACGACGGAAGGGATCAGCCACCAACCGGGCGCTGCACCAATTTCGTCAGAGCATAAATTGCCTTCACAGCGCGGCGTATTCCCGTCTGCGTATTTTCCGGTTACATCTTGCGCCGCCACTATCTGGCGTGATTGATGTGTCATACCGAGAGCTCCGCATCGTTACTGGGTTACACCTTATCAGTGTTGCGGCCGGTCACGACATACGCATAGGTTGTTAGCGCTCACTTTGCGCTTGCAAACATAAGATTAAGTCGGAAAAAATATCTAAAGAAATTTTTCGTGCGCAATAATTCGCTTAGCCACCGCCACGCGAACATGGTTCAGCAGCGAGGAGGCCTCGACCGGTTTGGCAAGAACGCCGTGAAACAGGTCACGATCCTTGGCTGCGCGTTCAGGCAAAGCAGTCATAAGCACGCAAGGAACAGGTGGAACAAGCTGCCCCGCTTCCCTTGCTATATCAACACCGCTGACATCCGGCATATCCAGATCCGTTACCACCGCTGACCACAGCGCCGGATTGTCCTTCAACAAGGCCAACCCCTCTATCGGATCAGACACTGCGATCGAGATCGCTCCGTCGGTCTCGAGCATCTCGGACAGCACATCAGCAACATCGACCACGTCATCAATGACAAGAATACGCTGCCCGGCCAGATTTTCGGCACCGGAATCGACGGGAGTATGACGCAGACGCTGTTGAGGCCGCTTATCCGCCTCGGGCCATGCAACCGTGACCCTGACACCCTTACCTGATACGCTGTCGAACCAAAGCGCGCAGGCATTTTCTCGCAATATGCCTGCCACAATGGCAAGGCCCATTCCGGTGCCCGCGTCGCCCTTGGTGGTGACATAGCTTTCAAACAACCTGTCGCGTATGGCCGGATCAAGACCAGCACCTGTATCCGTCACCTTGAACACCGAGTAGGTCGCATCAGGGTTCAACTCACCCACATCTGGCTTGCGTTGGCATATGTCCGCCCCGACAACCAGCGAGACACGGCTGGAGCCGTCCGGCGCTGCCTCGCAGGCATTCAAGGCCAGATTCAGGATGACTTGCAGCAATTCGGTATGGTTCGCCCAGACTGGCTGCGCCTCGTCGGGTCGCGTTAGTTGGATATCGTGGCTCTTCCGGCGAGCGGACCCAAGCAGATCAATCGCATCATCCACAACCTGGCGAAGGTCCAGCATCTTGCGTGGAGCGTCTGGCCGAATGCTGCGCCCCAATCCGCTGACCAGATCACGCGCCGCGTCCATTGCCCTTGCGATCCGGGTCAGACCTACGCAGATTTCGGGCTTCCCCTCGCATTGCCCTTCCAGCAAAGAGACAGTCCCGGATACAACCGCCACTAGATTGTTCAGATCATGCGCAATTCCAGAAGCAAGCTGTGCAATCGTTTCGCGTCTTTGTGCAAGCTGCAGGTTTTCGCGCAATCTTGCCCGCTCGTGCTCAAGGGCGCGCTGTTCCGAAATATCGCGCGTAAAACACACCAAACCGCCATCATCAATAAGGCTGAGGGTAACGTCCTGCTGCACCAGATACCCGTCACGGTGCAGCCCTGTTAACTCGCCCCGCCAGCTACCGGCTGCTGCAAGTTTGGGCCATTCCTGCGCAAGAAAGCGATCCTTTTCTTCAGGTGTGACAAAATCCTGCCATCCCAGTGTGGCAACATCTTCGTTCGAACCAACGCCGAACATCTTCCGATGCGCCGCATTCATGAAGACATACGTGCCTTCCGCATTGCTGATGGCAATCCCGTCACTGGCGATTTCCATCGCCAGCGCCCGCACCCGCAGCGCGCGCTGATGCGCCTCTTGCAGATCGGTGATGTCGGTCTGAACCGACACAAACCCATCCAGCCGCCCTGCCTCATCCATCAGCGGCTGAAT
>PWGS01000245.1 GCA_003554505.1 Desulfonatronospira sp.
ATGTCCAGGCTCTTCTTATTACCAGCCCCGCCAATCGCTACTACTTGAGCGGTTTTGAACTGCATGATCCCCAGTGCAATGAAAGTGCAGGGTGTCTTCTGGTTACCCGGGAAAAGGACTACCTGCTCACGGATCCCAGATACCTGGAGGAGGGCAAGGCTTATTTTCCGGAAGAGGATATATTTGTTTACACCAGGGACAAGTACAAGCAGATAAAGAGCTATCTGAACAAGGCGGGTATATACAGACTGGGATTTGAACCCCAATGGATGAATTACGAGTTTTACGCAGCACTCAGTCAGGAATTTGAGATGGTGCCGCTCAAAGGGCTGGTGGAGGATCTGCGTTTCATAAAGGATGAACACGAACTCGGACTCCTTAAAAAGTCCTGCGGTCTTAATCACCAGGTCTTTGCCCGCCTTGAGGAAGTCCTGCGCCCAGGTCTGCGGGAAACGGACATCGCCTGGGAAGCGGAAAAGATGTTCAAGGAAGGAGGGGCCAGTGAAATGAGCTTCTCCACCATAGTGGCCGCAGGTGAGCGCTCAGCGCTGCCGCACGCTTCTCCCGGCGACAGGGAGCTAAGGGATGGATTGCCCCTGCTGGTGGATATGGGGGGCAGGTACCAGGACTATTGTTCGGACCAGTCGCGTACATTCTGGATAGGTTCCAGGGAGGATGTTTTTTTCAGGCAGACCAAGGACCTGGTGCGCAAGGCCCAGGACCTGGTGATCGAATGGATGGCTCCGGGCAGGTCCATCAGCGAGGCCTACCAGAAAGTAAGCTCTTTTTTCGCTGAACACGGAGTGGACAGGCATTTCACCCATTCCCTGGGGCATGGAATCGGCCTGGAAACCCATGAGGCCCCAAGCCTCGGCCCAAATGCAAATGGAGAGTTTGCTCCCGGCATGGTGGTCACGGTGGAGCCGGGACTTTATTATGCAGGCTGGGGTGGAGTTCGCTGGGAATACATGGTCCTGGTTACCAGGAGCGGGGGGGAGATCCTTTGAGCTTTGAACCTCTTTTTTCCAGACGGGTGTACGTGGAGCTTGAGCGCAGGGACATAGCTCTTTTCAAGTTTTTGCTTGAGTCCATGGACAATCTGGCCTATATGAGTGTTGTGGACAAATACAGGGCGGTGGTGCAACTGGTATACGCCCCTGGCTCGGAGGGGGACCTGGATAATTTTCTGGCTGCTGCCGGCCGGGAGCTCAATCTGAAAGTAGTCTACAGAGGTGCATTGAAAAATGAAAAGACTTTTTGAGCACAACAGGTTTTCTGCAGGCTTCGGACACAGGGCCGGTGCAATAAATGCAGGCCGGGCCATGCTGGCTCTGTTCATGCTGGCCTTTTTCTGTCTGGGCATGGGGGGTACCAGCGGCACTTTCGGGCCTACTGCAGAAAAGGACCGGTTTTTCAGGGCTGAGATAAAAGATCGCTCCGATGAAAGCCATGAAGTGCAGGGCATTTTTGTGCAGGGTTCCACTTATCTTCCGGCCCGTACCGGCTCCGCCGAGGCCGAGGTGGATTTCGGCAAGATTCAAAGTGCCCGGTTCTATGTCCAGGATGACAGGGTTCTGGCCAGGGTGACCCTGGTCAACCAGGAAGAGATGGATTTTTATATTCAGCCCCAGACTACCTTCCAAGGAAAGACTGACTGGGGCAGTATTTCTTTCAGGGCGGACGAAATCAAGGAAATAAGCTTTAAGTGATGCGTGACGGGGAATTTTTCAATACACAGAAGCCCAGTGTCCTGAACCTGGACAGCGATATGGATATCTTTGTCCAGGGAGAAGCAGCTGACTATTTTTATGTTCTTCTCTCAGGACAGGCTGATCTTTTGCGCGGCGAGCACAAAGTCATGCAGCTTGGCTCCGGTACTGTCCTGGGCACTGAAACCCTGTTCAAGCCGGATAAAGGTTACCTGTACACCGCCCGCACCAGGGGGAAGGCAAGGGTGGCCAGGCATGGCTACCAGGAGTTCCTGGACCAGGCCATGTCCGGATCGACACTTTTGCGCAGGGTGCTGGATACGCATATAAGGGAGATTGAAGAGCTCTGGCAGCGTATGGAGACTGCACTCAAAGAAGATCAGGAATATCATTTTCCCGGTGGGATCAAGGCCTGTGCACCGGGAGAGGGGGTGATCAGGGAAGGAGACCAGGATGACGCAATATACCGCATAGTGTCTTCCGACCAGGGTCTGGAAGTGGTCAAACAGGATAAAGTGCTGGCTCTTTTAAGAGAGCCGGGAGACTTTTTCGGGGAGATGGCCGCAATCCTGGGAGAGGCCCGGAGCGCCGGAGTAAGATCAGTGGGGGAATCCATCCTGGAGGTATACCCCGGTAATCGTCTGAACCAGATGATTGCCGACTATCCGGGCATGGCGGCGCGCATTATAAGTAACCTGGCCCAGCGCCTGGCCAGCACATCCAGAGAGCTGGCCTGCGACTCCCAGGACACTTGATAACTGGAGCACTTCCTGATCTTTCCGCCTGTTGCCTGCTGTGTTTATATCCTGGGCTGATGAAACAGCAAAATGCTTTTTTACAGGCGCATCCGGGCTCCGGAGATTTTGCAGTCAGGCTGTAAAAACTCACTCCGGGAATGCGTAAAATCAAAATCTTTTGCTTGTTTTATATATGCATTCTTGTCGGATAAACTGCTTGAA
>PWGS01000251.1 GCA_003554505.1 Desulfonatronospira sp.
ACGTCCACAAGGAACTGGCTTACATCCAGGATGTTGTCGGTTATGACCCGGCCCAGGCTGCCCTTGTGGTATTCCGGCCAGAGCTTGCGCATGGTGGAGGTGCAGGTGGCGCAGGGAGTCAAAAGATAATCCCATTTTCCCGCGGAAAAAAGTTCCACGTTCTGACGAACCATAGTGGAAAAGGCGTCGGACTCCCCGGAGGACAGGGCGGGAATACCGCAGCAGGCCTGGTTTGCGGGCATGTAGATGCCCACCTGGTGGTGCTTGAGGATTTTCAGGGCTGCCTGGCCTACATCCGGGAAGACCTTGTCGGTAACGCAACCCGGAAAAAAGGCCACCTTGATGCCCGAGGCTCCGGCCGGGGTGTCCAGGCTGGGAACCTGCCTGTGCAGGGGTTTGCCGGCCAGTTTTTTGAAATGGCGGTCCCGGATAAGGGGGGCATTGAACCTGGCGCAGGAAGTGCCGATAATCTGGTCGGCATCCTTGCTGAACACCCCTTGAAAAACTGAGCTCATGGAAAGAAGGGCGTTCATGAGTTTGGGCCTGGTGAGCAGACGTCTGAAAATGAGCCTCTGGGTGGGGGAGAGCCCGAGATAACCGTTTAAGATGGCCCTGGCCCTGAGAAATATATCCGTAACCTTGACCCCGGAAGGGCAGTTGGCCTCGCATGTGCCGCACAAAAGGCAGCGGTTCAGATTATCCTGCACCTGTTTGGGGTCCTTTAGCATCTCCTGGGAAAGCCCGGATATAAGGGCCAGCTTGCCCCGGGTGACGTCGGTTTCCTTGCCGGATCTGGCGAACACAGGACACTGGGCCTGGCACATGCCGCAGCGCATGCAGCGCGTGAGCAGGTCGTCCAGTTCCTGAAGCATCCTGGCTAATTGTTTTATATCGGCCATGTTTTCCTCCCGGGTTTAAGCGAGCAAAGGTCCAAGCATTTTGCCCGGATTCAGGATATCTTTGGGGTCCAGTACGCTTTTCATGCGGCGGGAGTATTCAATGGCGGCCAGGCCGTGTTCCTGATGCATGAACTTGGACTTGGCGAGGCCTATGCCATGTTCTCCGGACAGGGTTCCTCCAAGATCCAGGGCCACGTCGAAGATCTCGTCTATGGCCTTTTCCACTCTTTCCCATTCCTGGGTATCGCGCTTGTCGGTGAGGATTGTGGGGTGCAGGTTGCCGTCCCCGGCATGGCCGAAGGTGCCGATGGTCAGCTTGTATTCCCGGGCAATGCGTTTTAAGGCCTGCATCATGTCCGGTATCTTTGAGCGGGGGACGGTGGCGTCCTCCAGAACGGTTGTAGGTTTGACCCTGGCCAGTGCCGGCAGGGCGTCCCGCCTGGCCTGCCAGACTGCGTCGCGTTGTTTGGCATCCTGGGCCACTGTGAACTGCCTGGCCCCGTGCTTTTTGCAGATTTCCTGGACCTGGGCGGCGTCGTCTTCCACCTGGGCCGGATGACCGTCCACTTCCAGAAGCAGCAGTGCAGCGGCCTCGGTATTAAGACCGGCTCCGCGGAAGTTTTCCACGGTCCTGATGGTGAAGTTGTCCATGAATTCCAGGGTGGCCGGGACTATTTTGGCTGCAATGATTGCGGAAACGGCCTGGGAGGCTGCGCCCACGTCGTCGAATTCGGCCATCATGGACTTTATTGCCTTTGGAGGCGGCACCAGCTTGAGTATAAGTTTTTCAAAGACACCCAAGGTGCCTTCTGAGGCTATCATGAGTCCGGCCAGGTTGTAGCCGGTGACGCACTTGACCGTTCTGGATCCCGATTTGACCAGTTCGCCGTTGACGTCGAAAAAGTCCACGCCCATGACGTAGTCCTTGGTAACCCCGTATTTGAGGGCTCTCAGGCCCCCGGCGTTCTCGGCAACGTTGCCCCCCAGGGTGGAAACTGCCTGGGAGCCTGGATCCGGCGGATATAATAGTCCCTTGGAGGCCCCCTGGGCCGCGAATTTGGCCGTGACCACTCCGGGCTCTACCACAGCGTACAGGTCTTCTTCGTTTATTTCCAGGACCTTATTTAAAGCGGTGGTCAGGCAGACAATGCCTCCGGGATGAGGAATTGTGCCCCCGGAGAGGTTGGTGCCGGCACCGCGTACTGTCAGTTTGAGTTCGTTGTCGTTGCAGAGTTTTACCACCTGGCCCAGGGCTTCGGAAGATGTGGGCCGGACCACCATGGCCGGGGTGACCTGGTCCAGCACGGCCGAGTCATAGGAATAGGCGTGCATCTCGGACTCGCTGGTCATGACGTTGTCCTGCCCCACCACTTTGGCGAATTCTTTTTGCAGGCTGTCGTTGGACATAAAATGCTCCTTGGTAAAATATCCGGTGTTGGCCCCTGGCGCAGATACATATCTGCACCAGGGGCATTGCTGCTGGTTTGTTTAAAAGGTTAGTACAGGCCCGGGAAGAGCACGAAGCTCATGAGGGTTACCCACAGTCCGGTTATTACTCCGTAAAGCAGGAATGGCCAGAAGGTCTTTCTGAGGATGAGTCCTTCCTTGCCGGAGAGGCCCACCACTGCGCACACGGCCACGATGTTGTGGATGCAGACCATGTTGCCGAAACCGCCGCCCACGGCCTGAGCCGCTACGATGAGCTGGTGCGGCAGGTCAAGCTGTGAGGCCATGCCCCACTGGAACTCGGCAAAGAGCAGGTTGGA
>PWGS01000264.1 GCA_003554505.1 Desulfonatronospira sp.
CACGAATCCCAGTTCACGTACAAGGAGAAATCAGCATGCAGCAGACCAAGATTTTACTTGAAGAAAAGGATATGCCCACCAGCTGGTACAATGTCATGCCGGACCTGCCCGAACCCATGGCCCCGCCGCTGGACCCGGAGACCAGAAAACCCATAGCCCCGGAAAAGCTCTCGGCAATTTTTCCCATGTCCCTCATCGAACAGGAGATGTCCGGCGAGCGCTGGATCGACATACCTGAGCCTATTCAGGAGATATACAGGCTTTACAGGCCTTCTCCCCTGGTAAGGGCCAGGCGGCTGGAACAGGCCATAGGGAGCAAGGCCAGGATCTACTACAAGGACGAATCCGTATCCCCGGCGGGCTCGCACAAGCCCAACACAGCCGTGGCCCAGGCATACTACAACAAGATGGAGGGAGTGCGCCGCCTGGCCACTGAGACCGGGGCCGGCCAGTGGGGCACGGCTCTGTCATTTGCCTGCAAAATGCTGGACATGAAATGCACAGTGTACATGGTCCGCTGCAGCTACGACCAGAAGCCCTACCGCGGGATAATTATCCGGGCCTACGGCGGGGAGGTTTTTCCCTCTCCGTCGACACATACGAACGTGGGGCGAAAGGTGCTGGAACAGGATCCCAATTCCGGGGGCAGCCTGGGGCTGGCCATTTCCGAGGCGGTGGAAGACGCGGCGCAGAACAATGACACCAAGTACGCCCTAGGCAGTGTGTTGAATCACGTAATCCATCATCAGACCATTACCGGGCTGGAAGTGAAGAAACAGCTTGAGATTGCCGGGGAAACCCCGGACGTGCTCATTGGATGCGTAGGAGGGGGCAGCAATTTCGGAGGACTGGTCCTGCCTTATATGCCGGAGAAGCTGGAAGGTCAGAAGATCCGGTTCATGGCCGTGGAGCCCCAGGCCTGTCCCACCCTGACCAAGGGCAGGTTTGCTTATGATTACGGGGACATGGCCAGACAGACCCCGCTTATCAAGATGTACACCCTGGGGCACGGGTATTTCCCTCCGCCAATTCATTCCGGGGGATTAAGATACCACGGTGAGGCGCCCATAGTGTCCCACGCGGCCAAGCTTGGGCTTCTGGAGGCCAGGGCATATTTTCAAAACGAGGTGTTCGACGCAGCCAGGCTGTTTATGCAGACTGAAGGCTTTTTGCCCGCTCCGGAAACGGCACATGCCATCAAAGCCGCCATTGACGCGGCAAAGGAGGCTGATCCAGGCCAGGTGGTGGTCTTTCTGTATTCCGGCCACGGTTTGCTGGACCTGGGATCCTATGATGCTTATCTAAAGGGTGATCTCAAGGACCAGGCCTTTTCCGACGACGAGATCAAAAAGTCTTTGTCGGAATGCCCTGAAATTTAGCAAAAAAACAAGGAGAAAAAAACATGCTGGACGTATTCAAGAAAGGGATTCTCACCGGCCTTGGGCTGGTGGTGGTTACAGCAGAAGAACTGGAAAAAAAGGTCAACCAGATGGGGGAAAAGGGAAAGATTTCCGCCGAAGAAGGAGAGAATCTGGTCCGGGAATTTATTCAGAAAAGCGAGAATCAGCAGACCGAGGTGCAGGAGTGGCTTTTGAATACGGTCAAGACCGGACGAGAAAGGCTTGAGCTGGCTGGACGCGAAGAGGGGCAGGACCTGGAGGCCAGGATATCCAGCCTGGAGGACAGGGTATCCGCCCTGGAAAGCCTGAAGATGCAGGCGGAAAAGAAGGAATAGCTCTGTTTTTGCTGCCTGCGCCGGTTTTTAAGATGGATGCCGGGCAGACGGCTGGATTCTGAAAAAAGCCTGTGTCCTTGAAGGTTGCAACTGCATGATATCGAACTGCGAAGTGCAAGCCTTTTAAAGACAGATCCACTCTCTGACTTTCTGACCTCTGACCTCTTGTGACTGCAAAAAGGACTTTTTGCAGTCACATCTTCAAGGGGTAAACTGAATGGATATACGAGCTATAGCCCACCTGGGACGTTTCCGGGAGATAGTCAGCACCCTGGTCAAATACGGATTTGACGACGTGGTGGACCGCCTGGATGTGCCTGGACGAAAATATCTGGAAAAAATCCGGGTGCATACCATGCATCTCACCAGGTGGGAGCGTATGCGCATGGTGCTGGAAGAGCTGGGTCCGACCTTTATAAAATGCGGTCAGATTCTTTCCCAGCGTGCGGACCTGCTTCCCAGGGACCTGCTGGAGGAGTTGCGCAAACTGCAGGATGACGTGCCGGCTGAAGAGTTTTCCGAGATTAGAAAAGTCCTGCAGGACAACTTTGCCCAGCCCTTGGAAGAAATTTTTTCCGAGATCGAAGAAACCCCCATTGCAGCGGCTTCACTGGCCCAGGTGCACAAGGCGCGGCTCAAGGGCAGCAACCAGGAAGTAGCCCTTAAAATCCAGCGCCCGGATATAGCCGAGACCATCAAGAGCGATATGGATATCCTGGAAAGGATAGCCATCCGCCTGGACGGGCGCATGGAATCCTTCAAAGTGTACAACCTTCCTCAACTGGTGCAGCGTATCAGGAAACTCATGCTGCAGGAGCTCAATTTCGTCCAGGAAATGCGCAACATGCAGGTGGTGCGCACACATACCCTGCCCGAGGAAAAGATTCTGATACCGGAAGTGTATCCCGATCTTTGCGGAGAAC
>PWGS01000271.1 GCA_003554505.1 Desulfonatronospira sp.
CAGGTGCTCACCGCGGACCAGCAGCCCAGGTACTACATCCTGGCCTCGGAATATAAGACCCGGGGCAGATCCCGTACCCGCTGGGGGATCATGGGTGGACTAAGGCTTGAGCCCTTCGGGGAAAACGTATTCCCCCACGAGGAAACATATCCCAAGGCCAAAGAGGACAGGCTCAAACTCATGCAGGCCACCCAGGGGCAGCTGAGCCCTGTATTCGGGGTCTATGACGACCCGGAGCAATACGTGGAGAAAATCGGGGAAATATGCTCCGGCCAAAAGCCTCTTATCTCTTTTACCCAGGAAGACGGCGTGTACAACAGGTTATGGCCGGTACCTGCAGAACATAACCAGCAGATACAAAGCCTGATGCAGGACAGGAAAATCTTCATCGCCGACGGCCATCACCGCTACGAGACCTCCCTTTATTTCATGCACAATCAGCCGGCAAGAGACAATGCACCGTGGGAATACATATTTATATACTTAAGCAACATCTCCTCGCCGGGACTGGAGATCTTTCCTTATCACCGCACGGTTTCCTGGGATAAAGAGTTCGACTGGCAAAAGGTCATGCAATCCGCCGGGAGGTACTTTGATATAATTCCCAGGGAAGACCACTCTTTCCCGGAAGAAATGCCAAGGACAGACATGCTCATGCTGTGCCTGCCGCACATAAATTATCTGCTCATCCCCCGTCAGCCCGGAGAGGATATATTCGACAAAATCGGGGCATACGTTCTGGACCGGGTTATGCTTCGCGATATTATGGGCCTCGACGATGAGCAACTGGCTTCGGGAAAATACCTGCACTACACCCACGAAGAAGATCTGACCCTGGAAAAGGTCAGAAGCGGGGAACTGCAAGCGGCTTTTTTCCTGCAATCCGTACCCATCAATATAATGCAGGAGGCCTGCCAGGCCGGGCGGGTCATGCCCAGAAAATCCACCTTTTTCTATCCCAAGCTGCCCACGGGCATGCTCTTACATCTCTGGGACAGGTAGCGCTTAAGAAGAAGCATATGAAACAGGGCGGTGCAGAAGACCTGTTCCCGCGCGGGTTGGCCCAGCCTGAAGCTGGCTTTCGCTTCTCAGTGGACTCTTTATTATTGTCTGTCTTTTTAGTCCCGGGAAATAACTGGAAGGTTCTGGATCTTGGATGCGGGTGCGGCGTGGTGGGCCTAGGTCTTATTCTGGCCAACCCGGGAAAAGAGATCCAGGTCACTGGAGTGGACAATGATCCGGAAATGATCGAGTGCGCACGCCAGAACAGCCGCGCTTTGTGCCTGGAAGAAAAATCTTCATACAGGCTGCTGGACGTAACAAGCCTTGACTCCCAAAGCCTCGCCCCTGAGAGCTTTGACCTGGTCCTGGCCAACCCTCCCTACCGTGATGAACGCTCCGGGAGGACTCCGGAAAATCCTGGAAAAAAATCCGCACAGTTTGTGACAAAAAACTCGCAGCTGGATTTTTTCCAGGCTGCTTTTTTTGCTCTTAAAAACAGAGCCGCTGCCGGCTTTGTCTATCCAGCCTCAAGGCTGGACCAGCTGCTGCTAAACCTTGACCGGTCCAGGCTGAGACCAAAAACCATCCTGCCGGTTTACGGCAGGGCCGGAAAACAGGCCTCGCTGGTCCTGGTTAAGGCCCGCAAGAATTCCGGGCCAGAGCTTTCCATGCTTCCCCCGCTCATTCTCTACGACGAACATAACAGTCTTACGCAGCAGGCCAGAGAATTCTGCCCTTTCCTGGAATGCAATCAAGGCAGGGAATAATTATTTGCAGACAATATCCGGACAGGGACCAGTGCTTTTCTGGACATGTTCCCTGAATATCCCGGCCGCACGGACGAAATTGACCGCCCAGTTTTCAACGCTGAAGGCATGTACGTGGGCATAGCCTGCCAGGACATTTCTGTACAGAAGTCCGTCCTTGTAGTCGGCCATGCCGGTGCCGCGCTCCATGCGCATGCAGAACCTGGCCTCAGGAGTCAGGGAGAGGCACCTGGAATAGTGAAACTCGTGGCCTACAATGGTATCGCCGGTGGAATAGAAAGGATTGGGCTCAATGATGCCTGCCCGGATATACCCGTGCCCCTGGGGTTTTTTATATACCCTGGTCTGGACATTGAACACCCCGGCCATGTCGAAATCCTCCCCTTCATAGTGAAGACTTTCGGCCAGATACATGAAGCCGCCGCATTCAGCATAGATGGGCAGGCCCTGGTCAGCCAGATCCTTTACTTTTTGCCTGGCAGCGACATTGACTGAAAGCTCCCGGGCGGAGGTCTCGGGAAAACCTCCTCCCAGATAAAGCCCGTGTATCCGGGGCCAGTCTTCAGGGGTGAGCAGGCTCAGTTCCACCAGTTTTGCCCCCTGCTGCCTGAGGGCATCCAGGTTTTCCTGATAGTAGAACCAAAGCGCCCTGTCCCGGACCACTCCGATGACGGCTTCTTCCTTGGGAGGGCCTGATGAAACCTCCTGGACATGATTCTGCGTCTTGGTGCAGGCTGGTGCAGTACCGGCAATGTTCAGGACCAGTTCAACATCGATATTGTCCTGGACCACTTTGCCCAGGGCCCTGAATATCTCGTCCTGTCCCTGGTACTCCTGGCTGGAGATAAGCCCCATATGTCTTTCCGGAATGGGAGTGTCTTTAAG
>PWGS01000141.1 GCA_003554505.1 Desulfonatronospira sp.
AAGGCCGGGATAGATCCGCAGAAGATAGTTTATTCCGGGGTGGGCAAAAGGGAACACGAGATCCGGGAGGCCCTGCTTTCCAATATCCTTATGTTCAACGTGGAATCACGGCAGGAGCTGGAAAGGATCAACCAGGTGGCCTGGGAAATGGAAGTGCAGGCCAACATCAGCCTGCGCATCAATCCGGACGTGGACCCGCAGACGCATCCATATATTTCCACCGGGCTCAAGAAGAACAAGTTCGGCCTGGAGCTGGAACAGGCCTGGGAGTCCTACAGGCTGGCCAAAGAGCTTTCCAATATTGAGCCGGTGGGAATCGACTGTCATATCGGTTCCCAGCTTACCAGCGTGGAACCTTTCCTGGAGGCCCTGGAGCGCATCAAGTCTTTTTATGGCCGGCTTCAGGAGCTGGGGCTTAATATAAAGTATCTGGACCTGGGCGGCGGCCTGGGCATTACCTATGACCAGGAAGAGCCTCCTCACCCGGCGGAATTCGGCCATGCAGTAAAGGAAAGCTTGAAGGACACGGACTTGACCCTGATCCTGGAACCGGGCCGGGTCATTGCCGGCAATGCCGGGGTCATGGTCACCAGGGGGCTCTATACCAAAGGGACCCCTTCCAAGAATTTTGTAATTGTGGATGCCGCCATGAACGATCTGATGCGGCCGTCATTATATGGTTCATACCACCGCATAGAGCCGGTGCAGGAAAAAAGCGGCCGTCTTTATACCGCGGACGTGGTGGGACCCATCTGCGAAACCGGGGATTTTCTGGCCCAGGGCAGGGAGCTTCCAAAGCTCGAGCAGGACGACCTGCTGGCTGTGCACTCGGCCGGGGCCTACGGGTTCACCATGGCCTCGCAGTATAACTCCAGGCCCCGCCCGGCCGAGGTCCTGGTGGACAAGGACCGGGCCGTACTGGCCAGGCGAAGGGAAGTCTACTTCGATCTCCTGCAGCTGGAAGAGCAGTGTTTTTAGGGAGAAATACATGAAGCTCAATGAACATATGAGCAAAGAGCTGTTGAGGGGGGCCGGGATTTTGGTGCCCCGGGGGGAGATGATCGGCCCTGGAGATATCAGGGATTTTACCCCGGAATTTGAATTTCCCTGGGTGGTCAAGGCCATGGTTCTCACCGGTGGACGGGGCAAGGCCGGGGGAGTCAGGGTGGTGTACAGCCGGGAGGAATTCTGGACTGCGGCCCGGGAGATCCTGGGGATGCAGATAAAGGGCGAAAGCGTGCCCTTTGTCCGGGTGGAACCGGCCTGCCATATCCAGCGGGAAATGTATCTGTCCATGGCCCTGGACAGGCAGCAAAAAAGCCTGGTGTTAACCGCCGGGCGCACCGGCGGAGTGGATATCGAGTCCAGCGGCAGGGAGAATATCCTGTCCCTGGCCCTGGATCCGGGCCTGGGACTGCATGACTTTCAGATACGCCGGGTCTTTTTTCACCTGGATCTGGACAGGAGCATGTACAGATCCTTTTCCGGGCTTCTGAAAAATCTATACACCACCTTCAACCGGAACCGCCTGCTGCTGGCGGAGATAAACCCCCTGGTACTAACCGATGAGCAGGAGCTCACAGCCCTGGACGGCAAGGTGGAGCTGGACGACAACTATGTGCAGATAAACAGGGATCTGCTTGAATATCATGTCCCGGAACACCTGGGAGAGCAGGAAAGACTGGCCGGGGAAGCAGGACTCAGCTACCACAGGCTGGACGGCAGGGTGGGCATGGTGGTCAACGGGGCCGGGCTGGCCATGGCCACCATGGATTTACTCAACTTTTCCGGTGTTCCGGCGGCCAATTTTCTGGATCTGGGTGGAGGGGCCGGCCAGAAGCGCATATCCAGGGCCCTGGAAATTCTTTTTAATGACCCCGGGGTGGAACTGGTCTTTATAAATATTTTCGGCGGCATTCTTTCCTGTGAAAAGGTGGCCCTGGCCCTGGCTGCAGCTTTGGAGGAGGCATCCGTTGCCAGGCCTATGGTGGTTCGTTTTTCCGGTTTCAAGGCCCGGGAGGCGGGCAGGATCATCCAGGGGCTGGATGCGGACAATATCTATTATGTCCAGGATCTTGCCCGGGCCCTGGAAACCTTGAAAGAACTAATCTCCAGCCCGGGGGGCGGGCAGAAGTTCCAGCGCATTGAGTTTCCCCCTCCACAAGAAAAAAGGAGAACTCCGAAAAAATATGAGCCTGCTCCTTTTCCCCTGAACAAAAATACCCCGGTGCTGGTTCAGGGCATAACCGGGCGTGAGGGCATGCTGCATACCCGGGAAATGCAGAATTTCGGCACCAAAATAGCGGCCGGAGTCACCCCCTTCAAGGGCGGAGGTCATGTGGAGGGTGTGCCGGTATTTGACAGTGTACACAAGGCCTGTATGGAGCAGGACATTCAGGCCTCGGTCATATTCGTCCCCGGGGGCGCGGCTGCGGATGCAGTCATGGAAGCCGTGGACATGAAGATCCCCTGGGTGGTGTGCATCACCGAGGGCATCCCGCAGCAGGATATGATGAGACTGTTGCCGGCCATACGCAGGTCCGGCACCAGGCTGGTGGGCCCCAATACTCCGGGGATAATGGTTCCGGGACAGACCAAGCTGGGCATCATGCCGGCCTCCATCTTTTCCCGGGGGCCGGTGGCGGTTTTATCCA
>PWGS01000001.1 GCA_003554505.1 Desulfonatronospira sp.
CCCCCGCCCAGTCCGGCCATGGAGAGAACGAAAGATGCCAGGAAAATTGCCGGGTAAATCAGCAAAGAAACATCCATGACCGTACTTTTCACCTTGTCTGCATTTTTTTAGGACCGAGCAGTACTGCTCTTCTGCATCAGGACATGGAAAAAGTCCTGGACATACTTTCCGGAAATGACCCGAGTCAAGTCAAAACTCATGTCCTGTTGCAGAAACTCTCCTCCAAAGGCCAGGAAAAGGTTGCGGGAGAGTTGGGCCACCTGGTCCATTATCTCTGCATGTTCCCGGGAATCCAGGTCTTTGTAGTCGTAGAGACGGCAGGCCAGAGGGCGATGGTGGAAGAAAAAGCACCTGCGGTTCTGGTTCAGGGGGCACAGGGGGCATTCCAGGGGCTCATCGCCCTGTTTGGTCCCGTTCGTTCCGCAGGCCTTGCGGATGAGATCCTGCCTGCTTTCACGGTTTAAAACCGTATTTATCTTGTGGGATATGTAAACCGCCTCCACCAGGCTTACCCGGACATCCAGGGAGCAGCACAGGATATGTTCCCTGCCGCACAGTCGGCGCCCTTCCAGGTTTATCTCTATTTTGTTCAGCAGCATCTCCAGGTCTCTGAAAAAAGGGGTGAGGTCCACGATGTTTTTCTGTTCCAGGCTGGGCTCGCGGATTTTCAACCGGCCCTGGAGACGTCCATACTGCCTGAGCAGGCTCCACTGGTTATAGTTGGCCGGCTGGGAACGCAGGGGGCTCAGCATCTTGTTTACCTTTCTGGAGCTCAGACCCTTGCGCAGAAGGTATGCTGCAGCGAGGGTTCCGGTGCGGCCGATGCCGTGGCGACAGTGTACCAGGACTCTTTTGCCCAGGTAAATGGATTCGTCCATCCATTCCAGAGCGTTGTCCATGGTTTCCATGTCCGGGGTTTCCTCGTCCTCCACAGGCAGATAGTAAACATCAAAGCCGGCCTGGCGCTCGATTTCCGGCAGGTCCGGGAACTCGGCGCACAGGTTCAGTATGGCGTCAATCCCGGCCTGCTTCAATCGCTGCAGGTGGGCGTGGGACATGGGTGCAGGGCCTACCGCCAGGGATGGGGTGACCCAGCTTACCACGCCGCTTTTTTTGTGTTTTTTTCTAAAGGGCCAAAGCTGCATCGATTTCCTCTATTATTTGCCTGGCCAGGTCGTTTACATCCAGCCTGTCCATGCTCATGTCCAGAAGCCTGGTCCTGCCCAGGAGGTAGCCCAGTACCAGCATGGACCGCCCGATAACCGGTTCGTCCTCGCGGGCTGTTTCAGCGCTTAGCATATCTCCCTTGATAAAGCAGGTAAAGCCGAAGTGTTCCAGGACGATTTTGATTGCCTCAAGCCTTAATATCTTCTGCTCTTCGCGGGCTCCTCCGCCCTTGAAACTGAACTGGGCGTAGTTCTGATCCCTGTTGGAGCTCATGAGGGAGTCCACCACTGCAAAGTGGTACCCGAAGCGGATCTGGGCGTGCATGTAATCCCTGGCCACCAGGGCATAGCTGCTGAGAGCCGCGGACTTGGACGGGTCGAAGATGCCTGAGCTCATCCTGTCAAATTCCTGCCAGTCGAAATGCCAGGTGTTATGGTCCCACTTGATGTCTTCCCTGGTCAAGCCCTGAAACAGGGCCTGGAAAGGTTTGCTGGCCACCTGGTCCAGGGTGATGCGCTCCTGTTTGTCCGCTGAAGGGTGCAGCCCCTCTTCCAGGTCCAGGACACGAAAAGACAAAGGAATCTCCAGATCAAGGATCCTGGAACTGCCCAGGCCTTTGCCCCCGGATCCGGCCAGGGAGAACATTTCACGCACCCCCATTTCATGGGTGAATCTGATGAGATCGTGTACTGAGCGGCAGTTTTGGGGGATAAAATCTTCTGAATGGGCGTCTTTGAGGTTCAGGGTGGAGATGCTTTTAAGCACTGTACGCATCTTTTCGTCCATCCAGGTCTGTCTTTCGGGAGGCGCTGATTCTGCAGCTGCGGACCGTCCCTCATGTACGGTGCCTCGGCATCCGTCCAGGGTGACCCAGAGGCCGTCTTCCCCCTCTGACATGTCTTTATCCACATTGATAACCGCCGGCACTGCCTCTTCCCTGGCTATAGTGGCCAGGTGACTGGCCACGCTTCCTTCCAGGGCTACTAGTCCGTTTATCCTGTCCAGAACCGCTGTCAGTTCCGGATAGAGGCCTGGAGTAACTAAGATGGCATTTTTGGGAATATGGGAAATGTTCTCCCGGGAGCGCAGCCTGAAAACCGGGCCCTGGGCCATGCCCGGAGAGGCCCACTGACCTTTGCACAAGACCGGCAGATCAGGATCAGAACCTTTTTCCACCTCGCGGGCGCTGTGAAACGGACGGGTCTGGACCAGGATGACCCGGTCCTGCTGGTCTGCTGCCCATTCAATGTCCTGGGGAAATTCAAAAAAATTCTCCAGCTCCAGGGCAAAGTGGTGCAGCCTTGGCAGATAGACGGGTTGGTCCCGGGAGAAAACAGGTTCTTTGTCTTTTTCCAGAAAGTATTCCCTGGCCCTGGCTTCCCCGCCCACCAGCTTGTCTCCCAGCCCGGAAACAGTGTAGATGCCCATATGTTCTGGATGATTCACATCTGAGGTGTAGATCACCCCGCTTTCCCGGGCCG
>PWGS01000243.1 GCA_003554505.1 Desulfonatronospira sp.
AGGCTGGTGGCCTGGGAGGTTACCAGGTCCTGCAATCTGGCCTGCAGACACTGCCGGGCCGAGGCCCACCCGGAGCCCTACCCCGGAGAGCTGGATACACCCCAGGCCAAGGCCCTGATAGACACATTTCCCCAAGTGGGCAACCCGGTGGTCATCTTCACCGGGGGCGAACCCCTGCTGCGCCCGGACATCTTCGAACTGATCTCCTACGCCGATTCCCAGGGGCTTCGCTGCGTCATGGCCCCCAACGGGACGCTTATCACCCCGGAAAACGCAAAAGAAATAAAATCCTGCGGTATCCAGCGCTGCAGCATCTCCATCGACGGACCTACAGCTCAGGAGCACGACCGGCTGCGCGGGGTGCCGGGTGCCTTCCAGCAGTCCATGGCCGGCATTGAATATCTCAAATCCGCCGGGGTGGAGTTTCAGATCAACACTACAGTCACCAGGGACAACCTGGGCAAGTTCAAGGATATATTCAACCTGGCCAGGGACCTGGGTGCAGTAGCCTGGCATATCTTCATGCTGGTGCCCACCGGCAGGGGCGCTGATCTTGGGGACCAGTTCATAAGCGCCCGGCAGTACGAAGAGGTCCTGAACTGGTTCTATGACTTCAGAAAGACCACGGACATGCACCTGAAAGCCCCCTGCGCCCCGCATTACTACCGCATCATGCGCCAGAGGGCCCGGGAGGAAAACGTAGCCGTCACCAGGGAAAACTTCGGTCTGGACGCCATGTCCCGGGGGTGCCTGGGCGGAATTGGATTCTGCTTTATCTCCCACGTGGGCCAGGGGCAGCCCTGCGGCTATCTGGAACTGGACTGCGGCAACATAAAAAACACACCCTTTCCTGAAATATGGCAGAAATCCCAGCATTTCAACGCCCTGCGCGACATAAGCGCCTACAAAGGCAAATGCGGCAGATGCGAATTCCACCGTGTCTGCGGTGGATGCCGGGCCAGGGCATACACCATGAGCAGGGACTACCTGGCTGAAGAGCCCCTTTGCTCTTATGAGCCGGTAAAAAGCTAAAAAAAGAGGGGTCCCTTGGAACTAAGCGAGACTGAGAAAAAAATCCTGGATATAATCCAGACTGATTTTCCCATAGATCCCAGCCCCTATGCCAGGGTCGGCAGCATGGTGGGGCTTACCCAGGCCGAGACCCTGGCCAGGGTCAGGAGCCTGAAGCAAAAAGGGGTGATAAGAAGAATAGGCGGGAACTTCAATTCCAGGCAACTGGGCTGGCACAGCACCCTTTGCGCCGCCGCGGTTCCGGAAGAAAAACTGCAGGACTTCATAGCCGAGGTGAACCGCCATCCCGGGGTTACCCACAACTACCTGCGCAGACACAGAAACAATGTCTGGTTCACCTATATCGGACCATCAAAAGAGCAGGTGCAAAAATCCCTGCAGCAGATCACCGCAGTAACCGGCATCGAGATCCTGAACCTGCCCGCCAGGAACATGTTCAAGATCAAGGTGGATTTTCCCATGGAATAGAAAAAGTTGACTGTCAAAGCGGGTCAACGGCTTATCTCTTCGATAATATCCAGCCGCTTTGCATGCCTGCCTCCCTCAAAACCGGTCTCCAGAAAAACATCCATGATGCTTCCGGCCAGATCCACACCGATGATTCTTTCCCCCATGCACAGGACATTGGCGTTATTGTGCATCCTGGACATCCTGGCCATGTATTCGTTGCAGCACAGCGCGGCCCGGATTCCCCGGAAGCGGTTGGCTGTCATGGACATGCCGATGCCGGAGCCGCAGATGAGAACGCCCAGGCACTGAAGCTCCAGGACTTTTTCACAAAGTCTGCCTGCGTAAACGGGATAATCACAGCTGGAACCATCTTCGGTCCCCACGTCTATCGTCTGCCGGTCCTCCCCCAGACGGTCCATCAGGACCCTTTTCAGCCACAGCCCTGCATGATCCGAACCAAAGACCACGGTATTATTCATGATGCTTTCGCCTTTACACGCTCGTTTATGGCTGTTCGCCGAGATACCTGGCCTTGCGGTTTTCCAGGAAGGCCTTGCGCTTGGCCGTGAGTTCGTTTTCCAAGTGGGCTACTTCCTCTTCCAGGAAGCTCACCTGCCCCAGGACCAGATCCAGATCCGGATCATGCCGGGCCAGCTCCTCCTGCCGGCCTGAGGTTCCGGACACAACAACCTCTGCCAGCTTCAGCTTCTCCTGGTCCAGCCTTTTTTTCATCTGCCTGATCTCCCACTGCCTGAACATGCGGGTGAAATTCCATCCTATCTCGCTTACAATAAGACGCCAGCCCACTAGAAACAGCTGCCAGGGGTTAAGCTCAAAGTTACGCATCAGACGATCCTTTTGTACCTGAAAGCTCATGTGAATACTCCGTGTGTTTTGAGTTATGGGTTGGTGGGTTATGCTAAGGGGGGCTATGCCCGCAACCCAAGCAAAAAAGTTGCCCCTGGCCCCTTAACTGGTTTCCATCCGGAAATTCTTTATTTCCGGATGTCGAAGCTATTGGTTTTCTTTCCGGAAACGAGGAATTTTTTCTTTTGGCAAGGAAATCAAGCAATTATGAGGAGGCGTATCTTAATACGTTGACGAATAATTGTGCAGATTGACGCCGCCAAAAGGGAAAAGAACCGTTTCCGGATGAAAACTAAC
>PWGS01000282.1 GCA_003554505.1 Desulfonatronospira sp.
AAAGTTTCATGTAATTGATCGTCAAACGCCTGGGTAGATTGATAGCCGCTAAAAAGCAAGACTGCTCCGAGCACAAGAAGAACCAGCCCGATAATTTGTGTGCTGCCCATGGTTAATTCTCCTTTTTCTTGTCTTTATGGTAGCTGTTTTGGAAAGTAATCAGTTTCCTGTCAGAAATCGTTATGGAGCGCTTAATTCACTGGGAGGTATGAGCTGATCCGGGCTGTCAAAGGCCCAGTGGTCCACACGTCCTATCCCAGGCCAGGATGCTGTTTGTTTTACTGGAAATCGTCTTCAAAATTAAAGAACAGCTCCTGCTGGCATTTCTATCCAGTAAAAGCTTTTACATGGGGGGAGACTTACCTTTAAGAGCGTTGACTAAGAGTGATATTACAAGCAATATCAAAAAAACAAAAAAAATGATTTTTGCGATTTCCGCGGCAGCACCGGCGATACCGGTAAAACCGAGAAGTCCGGCCACTATAGCAACTACAAAAAAAACTAAAGCCCAATGAAGCATTTTAACCTCCTATTTATAGATTACCCATTTATGAGGAATATGTCAATAAATATGCCCCTGCAAAAAGTCGGGAAATGAATAATTCAGGAAGCAACAATCTACATAAGTCTTTGTTTTTACTAACCTCTGACCCCTGAGTTCTGACGTTTGTCACGCGTCTTCGCGTGACAAAAATGACGTTTTGCAGTCACATCATTGTATTCAAAAGAGATTTGCTGTAGTTATCCAGGATTGCAGAAAGTAAGGACATTGACAATTGCTTTTTTTCGATGGCCATGATCATTTACTATAGGAAGCCCAGGCCCGACGGGCCTGTCTGCAGGTCATTATGATTGACAACGTTAACTGTCTTCATTTCGCAAGCTCCATCGACTGTTTTTTAACAACAGCACAGGTATATTCTATATGCAGAAAGTATTGAAAATCAGGCTGAGAGTGATCATTGCGTCTGTCATCGGACTGTTCGTTCTTTATGTTTTGGGCAGTATCTTATTCTTTAATGCTACTCCGAAAGATAAACGAGTGACTGAACCAATAGCTGCTCATTATGCACCGAGCCATGAGGGATTTACTAGAGAAACCGGCGTGTTGATGGGAAGCAGCTGGGTGCCTGGAAACAGTACAGAAGTCATGGATAACGGTGAGGACATATTTGAATCAATGCTGGATGATATTCGTAATGCAAGTGTCAGCATCACCAAAGAGACTTACAATTTTTGGGGCGAGGATGTGGCCGAATCTTTTTCAGAGGCATTGTCTGATGCTGCCGAAAGGGGGGTCCAGGTTCATTTCATCATGGATTTTGTAGGGTCGAGGCTGGCTACTTCAGATCAGCTGAACATGATGAAAGATGCAGGCGTACAGCTGGTGCGCTGGAGGAAGCCGGCATGGTATCAGCTTTCGCGGCTGAATCACCGCACACACCGAAAGCTTCTGATGGTGGATGGGAAAGTGGCATACATCGGTGGTGCGAATACGGCTGATGACTGGCTCCCTCAAGTAGATGATGGTGGTTATAAAGATTACCATTATCGTGTAACCGGACCTGTAGTGCATGAACTGCAAGGAGCGTTTTCTCTGAACTGGGTCGCCTCCACGGGCCGGCTTCTCACAGGGGAAAAATATTACCCGGAAATCGATAAGACCGGCGAAGTCTTGATGCAGGTTACTTCCAGCAATCCAAGAGAAGGGCGAATGAAAATACGCAAGAACAAGTTATACCTTATTGCATCCGCGGATGAAACCATACGTCTCGGATACGCATATTTTTTCCCTGACCATTCTATAATTGATGCGATAATAGATGCCGCAGAAAGAGGAGTGGATGTTCAAATTCTTACCCCGGGTGAAAAAATGGACCTAGCCTACCTGCGTTATGCCTCCCACAACCGTTGGGGCGATTTGTTGAAAGCTGGCGTAGAGATGTACGAATACCTTCCCGGTATGTACCACACCAAGCTGATGATCGTGGATGATCTCTATCTTAGTGTAGGCTCTTCCAATTTTGATAACCGCTCGTTTAGAATCAATGACGAAACCAATTTGAACATCATTGACCGGGAGTTTGCAGGGTTGATGGTTCAAAATTATCTAAATGACTTGGAAATGTCGGAGCGCATTACACTTGAGAGATGGGAAAACAGGCCGGCGTGGCAAAGGGCTGCAGGGTGGGGCACTCAGATAATTGGCCCTCACCTTTAGAGTCAATGCTTACCTCCGGTTCAAATCTGCATCAAGCCGGACATTCAAGACTGCCTGTTCAAAAACCGGAAGGGAGGCCGGGCTCTGACTGCAGGCTGTGCCAATCGCCTGATCAAATACTTGTGCAGAACCATGATCTTTGAGATATCCGGGTAAGCAAAATAAAAGGCCACCCGGAAAAATTCTTCCAGATGGCCTGATGGGGATGGGGGGGTGAAAAACCGTTTCCAGAAAAAATGTTATGGGAAACATAGCCCCTTGATTTTATTGGCGTCCCCAAGGGGATTTGAACCCCTGTCGCCGGCGTGAAAGGCCGGTGTCCTGGACCGGGCTAGACGATGGGGACGGAACGCTTAATGGCTGGGGCACGAGGATTCGAACCTCGGCTACCAGGGCCAGAACCTGGCGTCCTGCCGC
>PWGS01000150.1 GCA_003554505.1 Desulfonatronospira sp.
ATTGCCCCGGCTCAGGGCAATGAAAAAATGACTTCTCTCTTCTCCCAGGCTCTGTGCCTCTAGCGAGTCTTCGAGCGGGCGAGAGACAAAAAATTTCTTACGCTTTGGCCTAAACGAACGGCTAGTATGGTTTTGAGCCTTTTTCCGGCTGCTAACGTTTGAGCCGGAAGAACTAAAAAAGGGCGCTTCAAGCGCCCTTTTTTAGTGGCTTACCTTACGTGACATTCCCCGCAGGCCACAGGACCTGCCTTTTCATCCTGATGGCAGGACTTGCACTGGATGTGATAGGCCTGCATCAGGGGAGTGGTATCCGGATCGTCGGTCTCTACCGGATGGCAGTCCGAGCAGGCGATGCCCACGCTGTCATCAGTGTGGTCCTGGTCGGGACCGTCGAAGTGATGGCAGTAGTAGCATTCCTTCAGCTCTTCCAGGTCGTATTCCTGGGCATAGACATCAGTATGTTCGTCATGGGGAAATACTGAAGCCGGTCTTTCTTTCTTGGGAAACGCGTCTTCGTAGATATGGGTCATGCCTGTGTACGAATACAAAGCCGGCGCAAGGAAAAAGACCGCAACAGCGATGGTTCCCAACAGGTAGACTATTTTTTTTGACATGGTTTTCTCCTTTGTCTCCCTTTACTCTGCGGCACCGGGCTTTTGCATATGTTCAAATATAATATCACCAAGAAACATGAGCTTCATATCCAGTTTGTAATGGTGGATAATGTCCTCGAGTCCCCCGTGACAGTTGTGACAGGGTGCGATGACTATCTTGGCCCCGGTGGCTTTGAGCTGCTCGGCCTTGATGCGGTTGCCGTGCACCCTGGTCATTTTGTGCGGGGGACCGCAGTTGATGACTCCGCCCCCGGCGCAGCAGCAGTAGTTGTGCTCCCGGTTGGGATGCATGTCCACGAAGTTGGGGCAGAATGTCCGGGCCACTTCCCGGCCCATCTCGTGCAGGCCCATGCCCCGGACCGTGTTGCAGGGGTCGTGAAAGGTACACAGTTCTTTTATCTGTGAACCCACCTTGATTTTACCGGCCCGCAGCAGTTCACAGTAGAACTGGATGGCGTGGATGATGGGGATGGGCATGTCCTTGTAGCCCAGCCAGCGGTTGCCCATGTCGTATACAGAGCGGTAGGCGTGTCCGCACTCGCCCATGACTATCTTTTTCACCCGCAGGCGCCTGGCTGTATCGTAATGCTTTCTTTTGAGCCGGCCCATCATTTCCGAATCACCGCTGAACATGGCCATATCGCTGTTGTCCCAGCCCGGAGAAGCGGGCATGGTCCAGTCTGACCCGGCCTCATGGAATATTGCTGCAGCCTGGTAGATGAGCTGAGCCCTGAACTTGGGCTCCGGGGCGATGACCGAATACATTATGTCCGCGCCATCCTTGTCCAGGGGGATGCGCAGTCCGGGGAATTCGTCCCTGGCTTCTTCCTCCTGCCACTGCAGGGTATCCATCCATTCGTCGTCCTTGACCCACATCTGGTTGAAGGTAGCTGCGTGGCTGTGACTGGTGTCCTGCAGGTACTGCGGGGTTACGCCCAGCAAATGGCAGATGCGGCGGACAATGGTCATGAGGTAGGCAGTGTCGATTCCAAAGGGGCAGAAGTGCACGCAGCGTTTGCACAGGTTGCACTCGGTGTAGGCGATCTGGGCGGCATCCCTTATAAATTCCTTGGACACTTTTCCTTTACAGCGGATCATCTCCCACAGGGTGTTCTTGACCTTGCCCACCGGTGCATACCGGGGATTGCGGTCGTAGGACATAAAGTAGTGGCAGGCCTCGGAACAAAGGGCGCAATGCACGCAGGTGTCCACAAAGGTCTTTAGACGGGCGCTGTTTTCCTGGTTGATTACTCTTAATATGGTGGCCTCTATGCGATCGGGAGTAAGTTTTTCAATGCTCTGGTCCAGTCCCGGATCTGCAATTTTTTTGGCCGTTGCGGCTTCACTCATGGTTTCACTCCTGTATCAGGTTTATTTTACCAGTCCTTGACGTTGCGTACACCCTGGAATTCGGAACCCACATAAGCCCTGGCCATGGGGAACAGCAGCAGATGGCTGAGCCAGGTAAAGGGGATAGCTATGAGCATTAGATGTCCGGACAGGATATGCAGGATAATCATGGTCTGATAATCAAAAATCTGGTAATAGGCCAGAATCCCGGTAAGATATGGCAGGGCCACTACCACAAGAAGCAGAAAGTCCTGGGGTCTGGTGACATATCTGGCCTCAGGCAGTTTGATGCGCCGGGCCGCAAAAAACACCAGTCCTCCCAGCACGATAAAGGACATGATTATGGCCGCTGTTTCCGGAAGGGTCCACCAGCTGAACCCCCAGGCTTCCTCCCACTTGATTACGTGGGCCAGGGCGAAGATGGGCACCAGTATGAGGCAGATGTGAAAAGCAAAGGTGACCACGGTCATGACCGGGTTTCTGCGCATATTCATGGTGGCAAAGGGTATGAGCCAGACAAAAATGGAGCGCAGGGCGTATTTTAGCTGCATGTAGTTGAATACCCAGGGATCCCGCTTTTTGGCCATGTTCGTCAGGTAAATGAACTTGCCGATCAGACCGAAAACTAAAATGAGCAGCGAGACCCATACCATTGGACCGACTAAAAAACTG
>PWGS01000285.1 GCA_003554505.1 Desulfonatronospira sp.
AAAAAAGAGGCCAGCGACCAGGCCATGGAACTGTTGACCAAGGTGGGCCTGGCAGAAAGAGCCCATTATCATCCCTCGCAGCTTTCCGGCGGGCAGCAGCAGCGGGTGGCCATTGCCAGGGCCCTGGCGGTAAAGCCCAAACTGATGCTCTTTGACGAACCTACCTCTGCCCTGGATCCGGAACTCAAAGGCGAAGTTCTCTCGGTGATGCGCTCCCTTGCTGAAGAAGGCATGACCATGATAGTAGTATCCCACGAGATTCGTTTTGCCCTCAATGTAGGTAACCGGCTTATATTTATGGACAACGGAAGTGTCGTACATGACGGGGATCCCAGGGAGTTATATGAAAACCCTCCCACGGAAAGATTGCGGGACTTTCTGCATGCTATCCAGTAAAAAACTTCTGTACGCGCAGCTTTTTTTCCTATACTGTTGCTTGCAGCAGGACAAGCATGCCGATCCCTTGGGCATCAAACCCCATATTGCGGCAGCACATCGAAACTTGCAGATAATCATTTATTTTATGCAGCCCCGGGAGGGTTATCATGAGTGAACAAAGAGATGCTTTCGTTCAAAAACTAAAAGCCAAGATCGACGAATGGAACGCTGAGATTGATCGCCTGAACGCCAAGGCGGAACAGGTTGAGGCGGAAGCGAAGATGGAATACCTGCAGCAGGTGGAGGAAATAAAAAAGCACCGGGATGATGCTCTTCAAAAAATGGAAAAACTCCAGGAATCCGGAGAAGGTGCCTGGGAGGATATGAAATCAGGGGTGGAAATGGCTGTTGACTCCATGATCCAGGCTGTAAAATCCGCCAGGGAACGCTTCAAGTAAATCAGGCGGTCAGCAAATATTAAGGTGAGAAGCTGATTAACGAACCACCCCCGGCCCCTCCTTAGCCAAGGAGGGGAGCAGATCGAGGCACGGCTGCACTCTGTAGCAGGCAGTTAACTGTATGCGAAATCAAAACCTCCAGATAAAGATGCAAAGCACAAAAAAAACCTGTCTATACTGATGCTGACCGCTAAGAGACTTTCCTCAGCAAATATCGAACTTATCCCCCTGTGTAAATCCAAGCCGCGGTGCAGCTCCCCTCCTTAGCCAAGGAAGGGCCGGGGGGGGTTGTATGGCAGACTACTTTTTCCCGGGTCCTTCCCTGTAAGCCTTTTCGAATTCCTCCTTGGCCCTGGAGAAACTTTTTTTCCAGGTGGCCCAGGATTTTTCCATGCCCTGCTTCAGGTCCTCCCAGCCGGATTCGCCCGAGTCCTGCACTGCCGAGAGCTTGCCTTGGAGTTCTTTCAGTTTTTTGCGCAAGTCCAGCATCTGCTGCTGATACTCGTCCCTGAGTTCACCCTCGGCCTGGGCGGCCTCATCAGTCAGCCTGTCCAGGGCCTTGTTCAGTTCGTCCATCTTGGCCTTGAGCCTGCGGATATATTCGTCCTTATTTTCATCCATTCAACTTCCTCCTTCTTCATGAACAGGTATTACATATCAGGCCGGCTCTTGGCTTGGCAAGCATGATGCGCCTGAAAAACCGACTTTTTGCTGGAGAATCCACCATGGCCGGCTCTGCTTTATTGATTGCAATCTATTTTAATTTTATCATTTTTTTACCATGAATTCATGGTATTCTGCTTGACAAACAAGGGCATGCGCTTAAAATGAGAAACGCATTTACTTAAGTAATGGTAAATTTTTTGTATCCGAATATATTGAACTCTGCCCCAAAAAACCGGCAATAGTTGGTGTACCTAATTGGACAAGACACAAAAAATCCGTGTAATTGAAAACCAGTGGATACCCATGAGTGACGGCTGCAGGATAGCAGCCAAGATATGGCTGCCTGAGTCAGCCGAAAAGAAACCCGTACCTGCCATCCTGGAGTACATCCCCTACAGGAAAAGAGACATTAAGGCCAGGCGTGATTCCCAGATACACGGTTTTTTTGCCGGACACGGCTACGCCTGTATCCGGGCCGACCTGCGCGGAAGCGGTGATTCCGAAGGAGGACTCAGAGATGAGTACCTGAAACAGGAACTGGACGACGGGGTGGAGATTCTCAACTGGATTGCTTCACAGCCCTGGTGCAATGGCCGCATTGGCATGATGGGCATTTCCTGGGGCGGATTCAATGCCCTGCAGATTGCCGCTTTGCAACCTCCCCAGCTCAAAGCCGTGATCTCGGTCTGTTCCTCGGACGACAGGTATGCAGACGATATCCACTACATGGGCGGCTGCCTGCTTACGGACCAGCTCTCCTGGGCCTCCACCATGTTCGCCTACAATTCATGTCCTCCGGATCCGGAAGTAGCCGGGAAAAAATGGAAGGACATGTGGATGGAAAGGCTGGAAGGAAGCGGACTGTGGCTTAAAAACTGGCTCAAGCACCAGAAAAAAAACTCCTACTGGAAACATGCCTCCATCTGTGAGGACTATAGCGCCATTCAGGTACCGGTATTTGCGGTCAGCGGCTGGGCCGACGGCTATTCCAACCCGGTTTTCAGGCTGCTGGAGAACCTGTCTTCACCGGTCAAAGGTCTGGTAGGACCTTGGGGGCACAAATACCCCCATATGGGTGAACTGGGTCCGGAGATCGACTTTCTGGGCGAATGTCTCAGATGGTGGG